>NZ_JBLYNV010000096.1:0-12716 GCF_049310165.1 Endozoicomonas sp. ALE010
GGGAGCTGGGGAGAATGATGCCAACTGCTTCACTCAAGTATCGTTTGCCTGAATATCAAACACTCGTGCATTAGAAACTTGAGAGTCGAGTAAAATGATCAGCCAACCTGCGAAAGGGCCTGTTTTTGCCGTGTTACTTGAGGCTTTAAAACAAGTGCTGTAGTATTGCTCAGGATAATTTATACAACATATGTCGTATACTATTGCGTCAATATTCTTTGTTGTGATTATGGGTTACACGACTTGTAGTAATAGTTGACTAGATGTAGTTGAAGCGAAGCTCGGCTCATTCAACATAATAAAAATATGCAAGGGATAGTAGAGTGCATAAGAAAAGCAAGTATTCATGTTGTTTGATTTTTGCTATCAATCTGTTTTGTCTTCTAAAAATTGGAAGTCTGTGGGCTCTTAATACGAAATTTCTTGAGAAAAATGTAGCAGACAATGGAAGTATTTTTAGTGACTCTGATCTAACCAGCGTTTCAAGATCTACGGTTGAGGCTGTCTTTACTTTGAGGCTTCTGGGAAATGTAGATCCCTCTATTCAGGCTAATGCGCTAAAATATTTGGAGAGTTTTAAGCTGGAGAGTCTTGAAACTGAATCTCTGTCAGCCATTACATTTCATAAAATCAGACAAGGCGTTCCTGTTGCTACTGAACTTGATGAGATCCTGAGTCGTCAAAATCAGGATGGCGGGTTTGGTAGCCATGAGGGATATGATAGTAGTGTATTCGATACGGCTGTAGCGCTTTATGCGATATCACAAGTTTCACAAGATCAAATGGCTGAAGCAGCCGCTATTCAGTACTTGTTAGACAGGCAGGATAAAAGCGGAGCTTATTCTGTCTATGATTCTAATGAGTCTTCCATTCCCGTAACTTCTCTTGTCTATACAGCGCTTCAACCCTACAGGTTTAAATATAAAGATATTCCCGATGCTTTACGTGAAATAGGGTACTACCTGTTAGAAAATCCACCGGTTGATTCTGGTTTGGATGGGGTTTGGAAAAAATCCATTGCTTTGCTTGCAATCATTCCTGAGATTCGGGATTCCCGCCTGTATAGCACCCAGGTAAATGAGTTGAAAGCTAGTCAGCTGTCTGATGGATCTTGGGGTGGAGATGTTTTTGTAACAGCCTTATCTCTCCGGGCTCTTCATCTTGCGAGTAATATCACCTTCCCTGAAGAGCCAACGGCTGGGACATTCAGTGGCAGGGTGTTCTCTGTCAACCAAAACCTCCCGTTGAGTGATGTTGTTGTTAGCGTTAAGGGTCAAGAGGATAGAGCCTCCAGAACCGATGACAAAGGTTATTTTGTTGTTAAAAATGTTGAGCCCGGAAAACATGAAATAGTCTATTCAACTGCAGGTTACCAAGCAGTTAAGCAGACAGCTGAAGTAACAAAAGGCCAGGTTGTAAACCTTGGCTTCGTCAGGCTTCAAGCTGCCCCCAATGTAGTAGTAATCACCGGTGAAATACTCATAACAAATTCTGAAGTGCCCATAAGTGGCGCTACGCTATCGCTTGTAGACGAGAAAGGTGAAGTTAAATACACAATAATTAGCGACAGTTCAGGGCAGTATCAAGCTGAATTAGAACCGGGAAAATACAAGATCAAAGTGACAGTGCCTGGGTATAGAGAAGTTTTTGTGGATGCAGATTTGGAAGCAGGAAAGAAAATGCTCTTTTCCCCATCTCTTGTTAAACAAGGGGAGCCTGAGGACATAAAACTTTCAGTTGCAGGAGTGGTTGTTGATTCAGACTCAGGTCAAGTCATTGAGGGTGTCAGAGTTGAAGTACAGAGTTCTACTGCCTCGGTGTTAACTGATGGCGATGGCCGTTTTGCTCTTGATGATCTGGAAGCTGGAAAGATCACTCTGGTTGTGTCAAAAGGGGGGTATCAGGAAAGGTCGCTTGAGTTTATAGCAAGTGCAGGAAATAAGGTTAATGTAGGGAATGTGCTGCTTGTTAAAAAGTCTGAAGGGGTAGACGACAATAGTTCCTTGTTTGGTAAAGTGATTGATGCTGTCAGCGGACTTCCGATTCAAAATGCTACGATAGCAGTTGATGGTTCGGATCAATCAACAAAAACACTGTCTGACGGAACATACACTCTTGATGAAGTAAAAGATCTGAAATTCAAATTGTTGGTAAGTGCGTCAGGGTATTGGAGTCAACTGCCAGAAGTCGATATGGATGCGCATGGAAGATTACAGTTCAACGTCTCTTTGTCTCCCTCAGATTTGGGTGGTCTTAGCGTTACTGAGCTAGGGGCAGGAAGTTCTGACTTTTCAGCATATGAGCCCATTTCAATTACAGCGACTATTAAGAATGCAGGCGATGTTCCGAAGACTGCGCAACTGTATATAGAAGTTCTGGATAGTGCTGACAGGGTTCTCTTTGCAACACCTGTTGGTAGTATGGCGGGGGGGATTGGACCCGGCGATCCGATTGTGATTCTACCTGAAAAATCTGTTTCTGTAGACGCTAACTGGTTTACCGCGAATAAACCGGCGGGTAGATATCGCATTAAGCTGTCTGCTTATGACAAATTTACAAAGCAACTACTTTCTGAGAAATACTCCACTATTACGATTGTTGAGACTAGCGCATTGGCTCAGGTCAATCTCAGGTTAAACAAAGCATTTACTCATGTTGGCGCAACAGAGCGAGTGTTGTTAATGGCTGATGTAATTAATCGCTCAAACCAGCCATCTGATTTCACCTTTAAAACGATTTGGCGTGATGCTGGCACTGACATTATAAAAGAGTCAGATACAGTGCTGAGCTTGCTTGGCAGTGATACAGAAAAATCAATCGATTTGCTGGATATGGAATACTCCTTCAAAGAAAGCGGGCGCTACCCGTTTACTGTTGAATTGAGTGATTCGCAGTTATCGCCCGAAATTCAGGAAATCTCTGTAGAGGTTGCCCCTACTGTTCGAGTTGAAGCTGAGCAAAGCATATCTGAGAAGGTTATTACTCCTGATGGGGATAGAAAAATCACCATTGAAGTAAAGATCAAGGGAGTTGAGCAATGAGAATCAAGGAAAATGACACCTCTACATTGGTGATGGCTCTCGCCCTTATATTAATAACTGCATTGGTCGCTGCTAATGCTTATGCAAATGGCAATAGTGGTAAAAATTATGTGCTGTCATTTATGCCAAATCATAGTGGTAGTGCTCGCTTATCTGTCATTATATCCAGTGAACAGAGCGCAAGTGGCACTGTACTCATACCAGGACTTAATTTTGTAAAAGATTTTTCGATTGAACCAAACTCTATTGCTCGTATAGAAATTCCATCCAAAACAGATGAGCCAAGCGTAAATAGTATTTCAAATCTTGGGATACGTGTAACAAGCGACGTTAAAGTGGCTGTGTATGGTTTAAGCCAAGAACAACATACAACAGATGCTTTTTATGGATTGTCCGTTGATACTTTGGGGACTGAATATTCGATACTTGGTTACAAGGGGCTCTCAGGAAGCTTGCCCTCTGAGTTTTCAGTAACCGGGGTTTACGATGGTACCGATGTTACCATTACACCTATTTTAAGCGCACATGGCAGGCAAGAAGGAGAGCCGTTTACGGTTACGTTGGACGCTAATGAAGTTTTTTTGTTCAATGATCCCAGTAGTGGTGATCTAACAGGTACGTTAATCAACTCTTCTGCTCCTGTTTCTGTTTTCAGTGGTGTTGAGTGTGCGAACGTACCCGTTGGAGTAAGAGCGTGTGATCACCTGAGCGAAATGCTGCCCCCTGTTTCAACGTGGGGTCGATCATTTGTGACGGTTCCTCTGGCTACTCGGCGAAGTGGGGATGTATTTCGTATATTAGCTTTTTCTGATGATACTGAGGTTAAAATTAACGGAGAAGTTGTTGAGACCTTGAGTAAAGGGAAGTATGTTGAAAAAATATTAAAGACCCGTTCTGTAATAGAAAGTAACGAGCCTGTTCTTGTCGCTCAATACTCTCAAGGGCAAAATAGTGACGGGATTATATCCGACCCCTTTATGATGTTGGTACCCCCTGCTGAGCAATTTTTAAAGAGTTATACATTTGCGTCGCTCGAAGAGAGCCTTGGTTTTGTTAATAACTATGTCAATGTTGTCGTTCCAAAAGATAATATAAATTCCATTGTGCTTGATGGAGAGATCATCTCGTCAGATCAGTTTGAAGACATTGGTAATAGCGGATTCAGTGGGGCACAGATCAAGGTGTCTGAAGGCTCTCATACCATTTCCAGCCCTAATCCCTTTGGTATCTATGTATATGGTTTTGGCAGTTATGACTCATACGGATACCCGGGCGGGATGAACTTTGATTTGATTAACTCCACAGGTGACAGTTTTGCGCCATTCGTTAAACTCATTGAGCTTGATGGAAGCATCGAAGGTATCGCAGGTGATTTTGAAGATCTGAACCTGAACTCATTGATTGATGAAGGCGAAGATCTGAATAAAAACAATAGACTCGATAGACGTACAGAAGACATCAATGAAAACAACCAGCTCGATGAAGGCGAAGACCTGAATGACGATGGCGTGATTGATCGCGATACCGGTATTTTCAGGGTCGAGCTTGAAGAAGGCGCTGAAAACCTGACACTCAAGACTAAAAGCTTTGTTCCTGGCGCGTTAAAGGTGCAGTTCAATATTGATGTCATTAATAAAGACTTACCGGGCAAAGGTGTGCTGGTTATCAGCGATGGGGCTGGGAACAAGGTAAAGAGGGCGATCAGTCTTGATAACAAGAAAAGACTGACCAATGTTCAGGTCATCAGTCAATTGTCTAATGCAGATATCGATCTGGCCAGTAGTTCTTTTTCAATTCAACCCGATAACGTCAGCCAAAAAGATGGAAGTACACTTATTGAATGGCGATTTGACGATATCACGATTGATCAGATTGAGGACCTGAGCTACGACATTACTTTCAAGAACCCTGTGCCAGGCGAAAAAAGAGTGGTGACACAAGCGCTCGATTTATATTACCGGGATATCAACGGTAATGATGTTTATCAGTCACTGGGGCAACAGGTCATTGATGTACTGTCATCACGTTATGTGCCATCGATCGGTACGAACAGTAACCAGTATCCTGCGGATACCGATGTAATGCTCACCGCAGTCGTTCAAAATACGGGTACAACCATTGGCACAGCTGTAGCGGATGTTTCAATATTCGATTCTGAAGGAAGTAAGGTTGCGAAGGTTTCAGGTGAAAAGTTATCCGGAATGGGGCCGGGTGACTCGGTCAGCTTTCAAAGTCTATGGAACACTTCAGATACGGCGAATGGCCAATATATTGCCCGTATAAATGTTAAAGACGATCTCACTGGCCAAATAGCCACTGCCAACAAGAAATTTACCATCAGTGCTTCTGGTTCAGGTGGAGAAGATGTCACGGTTATCAATATTCGAACGACAACCGACAGACAGGTCTACCACACGACCGATAACGTCAAGGCTGAAAACCTGGTTCAAAACTTGTCCGTCAATGCTGTAGCTGAAGCTTCTGAACTTTACGTCACATTCATTTCGCCGGATGGAACCATCATTTTCAGTGAAGTAATGGATATACTTGAACTGGCGTCTGGTGGTCTGCAGCAAAGATTCAGTGCTATTGATCTCAAGGGGGCTTTGGAAGGCAACTATCAAATTGTAGCAAGGCTGGTGAACAAGGAGGGGGGTGAAATTGTCATTTCCCAGGCCGAATTCCTGGTTCAGGAAAATGCACTTGCTGCGCTTAAGGGAAAAGTGACGGCTGATGAAAGTAAACTGGTGATAGGTGAGCCTCAAATCTGCCATTTCACTGTTGAAAACAGTGGTACTAAAACCTCTGATGATCTGCTGATGAGTCGTTCAATGGTCGATGTTGGAGGGCAAAGTTCTGGCATACTAGGTGAATCTTCAGTGACTCTAAACCCTGGGGCTGCAACTGAATATACTCATCTGATAGATACCGGCAACCTCAACCCTGGTGGACATGCCTGCGTACTACAAACAGAGATTGATGGTGAGCAAGTTGCCTTGGCTAGTGCAGGTTATACGCTTGCTTGTCCTGCCAAGGTGCCCGTAGCAGAAGTAAAAACATCTCAATACAGTACTAATTTACTGGTCAATGGTTCATTTGAACGCCACGGATATCTCAAGTATGGCGACTGGGGTGTCTTCAGACACATACCTGGCTGGGTAGCTCTGAAGAACAAATTTGAAATTCAAACCTCCGGAGTTTCCCAGGCGGCCACGGATGGTAAGGCTGTACTGGAGCTTGATGCTCATCGTAAGGCGTTGATTGCTCAATGGGTTGAAACAGTACCCGGTGATCAGTACTTGTTGATTCTTGATTACTCTCCTCGTGTGGAAGTCGATAGTAAGCCAACAACTAACAATATTGACGTTTATTGGGGTCATGAAAAAATCACGACCCTTGAGGGCGATAAGGTAGGCTGGAAAACACTGCAATTCGAACTGTCAGCGAAATATAATCTGTCGAAATTGGCTTTCCATGCCGTTGGTGAAAGCGACAGTGTAGGCGGGTTGATTGATAATGTTCAATTAAAATGCACTTCATTCCGTTTTAATAACCTCGTGAAAAATGGCTCCTTTGAGCAACACGGCGTACTCGAACAGTTTTACTGGGGGCTCTTTTCAAGCATACCCGGTTGGAGAGCGACCGGACATGAGCAGTTCAAGATCCTCGAAACCCGGACAGGCTGGAGATATAACGCATGGAAACGTAAAGGATGGTCTGCGGAGAGTGATTATAAACTATGGAAGCATAGAGATTGGATCAATGAAAAGAGCCACCATATAGACTATGAGGCTTGGGGTCGTAAGCACACAGACAGATATTTTGAAAATTATATTTGGGATAAGGACTACGATCTCAAAACCTTCTTTGACAAGAGCTGGGCTGTTCATGGTGATGCGGCGCTGAAGCTGGATGGTTATGAAAACAGTTCAATTAGCCAGGATATCACGACCCGGGTTGGGCAGAAGTACAATCTGACTCTTGGCTACGTACCCAGTGTTCACTGGCCAGATGATACCAATGATATTGAAGTTTGGTGGGGTAATGAACACATCGATACGATTTCAGGTGAGCATCACCACTGGACGGGCAAACATTATGAGGTTACAGCCAGCGATGCGAAAACAGCACTGACCCTAAAAGCCGCAGGTACATCAGATGCTATGGGCGGACTCATTGATAATGTGAGCCTGAGCTGTTCATTTGATGACAGTGCTAATGAAAACCTGATTACGAGTGAACCGTTTGAGGATCATTCATCCAGTCGAAACGGCTTTTTTGATTTCTTTGATAAAACGCCTGACTGGAAGAGTTATGGTAAGAATCCCTTTGAAACCCAGTCTGACAAAGAGGCAGGAACGTACACCAGAGAAGGCTGGGCAAGACTGGTTCTGGACGCTCGTGAGAACTCTGAGTTAACACATGTTGTTAAGACGGACGCAGGAGACAGTTATACCCTTGAGTTCAGCTACACACCAAAGGTGGCTCCTTATCACAAGGAGAAATGTATGTGGGGGCAATGTGAAACGGCTGATACGAACCAGGTTGAAGTATGGTGGGATGGAAAACGACTGGCTACGCTGGACGGCTCTGACAAAGGCTGGGTCACCAAACGCTATCAGGTGACTGCTTCCAGTGATAGTACCGAACTTGGTTTTAAGGCTGTCGATCAGTCAGGCAGATCGATTGGCTTGATTGAAGTCAGTCTTGTCAGGAACCCCGTTAAGTTAACGATTACTTCTAATCCTGTTACCAGCGTGCTGGAAATTGAACCTTACCAGTACAAGATCGATGTGATCCACGATAAAAAGGCAGTGCCTGTTTTTGAGTTGGATCAATATCCCGAAGGGATGAGTATCAGTGATGAGGGCGTGCTCAGCTGGGATTACCCAATACCCGGAGAATACCCTGTAATTGTGCGAGTTTCAGACGGTTGTGGAGATACTGCGATTCAGTACTTTACTCTGAAAGTTGAACCTCCCCTGCAGTGTCTCTGAGGGAAGTTCCTGAAGAGCAGGTTGAAAAAACAATAATGAAATCGCTGGACTGACCCGACCTGATGGCGGGTCAACCTTCACAAGACAGATAAATACAAGTGGTTGGAATTAGGTATGACAGGGCTAGGGATGGAATCGCTCAGAAGCGGTTGCGTAGGTAAGTTGACATCGATAATCAGTATGAGCCTGTTTACCTTTGTGTTTTATATTTCCCCCAGTGGTAAGGCTGTTGCAGATAATATTGAAAAAGAACAGCAACGACAGGCGCAGATTACAGTGGCTCGTGAGAAGACCCCTGAGCAGAAGCTTTCCCGTCGCCTGCAATCCTTACAGGATGCTGTAGTAAATCAGTCTATGGGTGGAGAAAAGCCGGGCTTATTTTCCACCCTGGCTTTCTGGCAAGATGATGATCCACTCAGTTCTGATAAGCGAGAACAACTGCAAGGGTTGTTGACAGACCTTCTGGCAATAGAAGCTGATGCTATGGGTGGTTTTTATCAGATACAGACTCATATTTCTGATAAAAAGCTTCCAGCCGTAGCTGCCAAACGGCAGGCTGCAGCAATGGCCACTTTCAAACAACAGTTTTCTGAAACTAAAGCCGTTTTGAAAGAACTGTTAACTACGAAGGACCTGGATCGTGCCAATGAGCTCTGGCAACAATTGAAGGCTGTTCTGGAAAATCAGCAGTTCAAACGTTCCCACAGCCCCTTTGATCCCAATAAACTCCCCTTTAGTAATCCGAATAGCAAAGTTCGGGAACCCAAGGTGACAAACTTTGACTTGCAGAGTGCTCTGGGTCTTGATTCCTATAAAGGTGTACAGGTTGCCAGCAATGGGCCTTTGCCATCATCAGTGACTGCAGCACTATTTAGCGCCAAAAACTCAGGGCAGCCTGCCGATACTTTTTTGCAGGAAACACCTGATATAGTGATCACAGATGAGATGCGAACACTGGCTGCTGAGTTGAACTATAACCCAACCGAAATCTATTCTTGGGTACACAATAACATCCGTTTTATTCCCAGCTATGGCTCCATTCAGGGGGCTGCCATGACCCTGGATACTCGCCGGGGTAATGCCACCGACACAGCCAGTTTGTTGATTGGCTTGTTACGAGCCTCCAATATTCCTGCCCGTTATGCTTATGGCACGGTAGAAGTGCCCGTAGAGAAAGTGATGAACTGGGTAGGTGGTGTGGAAGTGCCTGCAGCCGCTCAGAACTTAATGGGGCAAGGAGGTATACCCAATACTGGTTTACTTTATGGCGGTAAAGTAACTCAGATACGAATGGAACACACCTGGGCTGAAGCCTGGGTAGATTTTGAGCCTAGTCGGGGTGTCAAAAACCGTACAGGTGATAACTGGATTCCAATGGATGCCAGCTTTAAACAGTATGAATTCACCGATGGTATGGCACTGCAGGAACAAGTGCCTTTTGATGCCCAGGCTCTGGTAGATGATATCCAGGCCAATGCAACTATTAATGAAGAGCAGGGCTGGGTACAGAATCTGCCACAGCAGTCTATCGAACAGCAATTACAGGCATACCAACAGCAACTGGAAGACTACATTGCTAATCAGAACCCTGATGCCACAGTAGGTGAAGTGCTGGGACTGCAGGAAGTCAAGGTCAAGCCTGCAGCGCCACTGGCAGCAGGACTGCCTTACCGGGTATTGGCTACCAGTGAACGGTTTGCAGAAGTGCCTGAGAAATTGCGTCATAAGTTTAAATACCAGCTGCAAGCCCAGCTTTATGGTCAGCCAGGTACAACCCTCTTTACCTTTGAGCAGCCCACCGTTGAAGTGGCTGGCAAGAAACTCGCACTGTCCTTCCGGCCCAGTACTGAAGATGATGAACAGATCATCGCAAGCTATTTGCCACAACCCAATGAAGATGGCAGCCCAATTGATCCGTCCCAACTGCCCGATACATTACCCGGTTACCTTATTAATATGACCGCGGAGTTTACAGTAGATGGCGAAGTACAGCTGGCTCAGGATGCAGGCACTATGGGAACGGAACTGTATAGTACTATTGGTCTGTACTCTCCAACCCATGGCTGGACTCAGGCAAATAATAAACCAGTAGCGGGTGAATACCGTGCTATTGGGTTGGATTTGCAGGGGGTATCTGCGAAACAGGCAGAACAAATGCAGCAAAGAATGGAAAATACAAAATCCAAGATTGAGTCTTCAGATATATCTGACATGTCCAAGCATGATTTGCTTGGAGATATCGTGTATTCCACTATCTTTAGCTACTTTGGATTAAATGATCTGCAGGATCAAATTGCCGCAGAAAGTAATGATGTTGTGCAATACCGGGCTCCAAGTTTTGGTTTGTTTATGACTAATGTTATACCTATGTATTGGTATGGTATAGCACGAGATGTCCAAACTAATGGTTTAGTTATGGATGTGGATAATTATTCATCCATGAGTATTCATAAAAGAAATGACCTAGCAGCTTGGGTGCAAAATAATCAAACAAGTGGTTCACGCACTTCTGCAATGGAGCATCTTGTGCCAGAACAGCTTGTTTCTTCAAGTGATTCCCCTGTTGAAGGAATCAGTGCAGTCAAAGCTCTAGCTGTAGCTGCTGGTGCAGGGCAGAAAATATTTACCATCACAAACAGTAATTTGGATGAAGTAATCTCTAACATAAAGTTGGATTTAGGAATCAGGCAAGAAATTCGTCAGAGTGTAGAAGCTGGTAAAGTGGTGACAGCACATGAGGAAAATATTGTCTTAAATGGTTGGGTTGGTGCAGGGTATTTGATCATAGATCCAGAAACTGGAGCTGGAGCTTATAAAATAAGTGGTGGTAGTAACGGTGGTTTTATTGACCCCGAAAAAAAAGGTTATGATGATATTCTTGGATTTATTGGTTTTGCATTACCATTTTTAAAAATAACGCTTCTTACAGGTCTCTCTGCGATAATTGCTTTAGGTCTGAATGTGAAAATGATCATGGATTACGCAAAAATTGACCATAAGTGTGAGGGTTTAAATTATTTGATAGCTTTGTCTATTCTAGTAACAGTGTTAGGCCTTTTAGCTTTCTTTTCTGGCCCCTTAATAGCGATAGTAATAATGTATGCAGCTATGCTTTCTTCTAAGGCTGCAATGAGTGTTGCAGAAAGTAAATTTTGCAGGGTTAAATAGTTGCTATGAGCAAAGCTGAATTAATTAATTTTGTTGTCTTTGTAGTGGATATGGGGATAGTGCTTTATTTTACTATGATCGGCTACGGGATCATCAAAGGACGAATATATTTGTTTGGGCGTTGGTATACAAGGAATGTCAAAGAAGAAAAAAGCGACTATTATCAATCTATTGTTGTATATATTGGTGCAGGGTCATTACTTCTATATTTTCGCTTTGTATCATTCCCTGCTGAGTTGTTGCCTCTTGCCAAATGAATAGAAGATGAAAAGAATGGATCCTGTATTAATAGTTATAGAGTTAGGAATATTGATGTATGGCTGTATGCTTATTTATGGCATTTGGAAGAAGAGATAACCCGATAATAGATACTGACCCGTTGGGGTTGCTAAAAGTGTGTCGCCGCCCGCTGTCTTTTGCTGGTGATTATATGAGTTCAGGGGCAACTGGAACAAATCTTGGCATTTTCCATGAGCATGCGTTCTATGAGGACGGTACGGGAGATAATACCGGCTTTACTAAAACCGGGTTATTTGATGACCGAAAAAACATCAATAAATATCAATGTGGTAACACAAGATATGACGACAAGATAATGTGGCAGGCTGAGGCGAATAAAGCCAACGATTGGAAAGAGGGTTATAACTTTGTTACAAACAACTGCCATGACTACATTGAAGTGGTTTAATGACTTAGGACACCTCGTTAAGCACAATAGTGCAGTTGATGACGAGGTAGAAAGTGACAAAGCAGCGTAAGAATTATTCTCCAGAATTTAAGCGTAAAGCCATTGCTATGGTAGTTGAACAGGGGCAGGCTGCTTCAGAAGTGGCCAGAAGTCTTGGTATCCATGATGGCAACCTGAGACGCTGGATACGGGAGCAGAATGAAAAAAAGGAAAGGTCTTTTCCTGGCAAAGGGCAGCAAGCTCTGACGCCTGATCAACAGCGAATAAAAGAACTGGAAGCTGAAAATCGCCAGTTAAAAATGGAGCAGGAAATCCTAAAAAAAGCGACGGCCTTCTTCGCGAAAGAACTGTTGTAAGGTTTGCATTCATACAACAGGAGAAGGTGGCCTATCCGGTGCAGGTACTCTGCAAAATAATGCAAGTTGGGCGCAGCGGATTTTACCGCTGGCAGAAACAACAGACTCAGCAGGAGAACTCCAGGGCTGAACAGTTCCGCCTGGAGGCTGATGCACAGCAGATTTTTGTCGACTCTGATCGCTCATATGGCAGCCGAAGAATGGCAAAAGCACTGCGTAGTAAGGGTTACAGCATAGGTCGTCATCAGGCAACAACACTGATGAAGCGGTTGGGGCTGGTCGTGAAGTATGCGAAAAAATTCAAGGTGACGACGAATAGCAGGCACAAGTTTCCAGTTGCAGAAAACCTCCTGAACAGGGAGTTTGCAGTAACGGAGGCGAATAAGGTCTATACGACAGATATTACTTATTTATGGACTCGCGAGGGATGGTTGTATCTGGCAGTGGTTATGGACCTCTATTCAAG
>NZ_JBLYNV010000097.1:0-12606 GCF_049310165.1 Endozoicomonas sp. ALE010
CCATGATGCTGCCCACCACGGCGGCACCGCTGGCGGCTACCCTGAGTACTGGCGCAGTAGCCGATATCGCCCTGGGGGCTGCGGCCGCCTTTGTGGTGGCAGGGGTGGTGGCAGGGAGGTACATTTATCGTCATTATTGCCGCGGGTCATCCCCTGCCGCTGCCGATGACTCGCAGGAGTTGGTGGCCATCAATACTGTGGGGCAGGCAGAGGAGGCGGGTGCCCAGTCGATGATAGAAGCCGTCAGTAAAGAGGCAAGAGGAACCTGTCAGTGAACCACGCTCCGAAACCTCTCCTCCAAAGCCGCCCGGGCTGAAAAAACCGGCACGGTTACTGAACGGGGCAATTATGTTTTTTTGCCCCGGCCTTACGCAGTATTTTTATGATCGGCTGGTTGCCCTGATGACAGGCCAGATCAAGGGGGCTGGTGCCGTTGCGGTCGGCGAGGTTGGGGTTTGCGCCTTTTGTCAGCAATTCCAGCACGGAACTCTCAGACCCCTTGAGGACGGCACTGAGCAGGGGGGTCTTGCCACTCTGGCGGGCGATATTGGTATCCGCGCCGTTGTCCAGCAGAAATTTCACAATGGCCTTGTTCTCCGTTTCTACTGCCAGGTGCAGGGCCGTTGAGCCATCTTCAGTGGCCAGGTTGATGTTTGCCCAGCCATTGGACAGGCGGGTGACAATGGGCAGGTGGCCACGTTTTGCGGCAATATGCAGGGCTGCCCAGCCATCGCTACTGGTAAGGTCAAGTTCGGCCTTCTGCCTGATCAGGTATTGGACGATCTTGACTCTACCTTCCTGGGCCGCCAGGTAAAGGGGCGTTTCACCGGTGCTCAGTCGGGCATTGATGTCCGTATTGGCAGCAATCAGCGCTTCCACAATCCTCTCATGGCCAGCACTGGCGGCCAGATGCAAGGGTGTCAGGCCATTGTTGTGGGCAATGCCGGGATTAGCCCCGGCCTCGAGCAGGGCCTGGGCGATGGCCTCAAAGCCTTTAAGTGTGGCAATGTACAGCGCGGTTTTGCCATTGTTCAGGGCCGCATTGATAAAAGTATTTGCCCTGCTGTCTGCCAGCAGAACCTGCAGGACGCTCAGTTTGCCATGCCGGGCGGCCACATGCAGCGGCGTTAAGCCGTTGTCAGAAACTGCCCCGGGATCGGCACCTTTGGTTATCAGGGCCCCTGCGATATCCCGGAAGCCACCCTCTGCCGCGATGTGTAAAGGCGTCAAACCGTCCATGGCGGTAAAGTTAACTCTCGCCCCAATGGCAATCAGATGCTCGACGATCGGAAAAAGTCCCTGCTGGACGGCACTGAATAGCGGTGTTTCGCCGTTATTCCGGGCAACATGGATATCTGCCCCGGCCTTGATCAGGGTTACCAGGCACCGCAGGCTGCCATACTGGGCGGCGATGAATACGGGAGTTTCGCCGGTCACCAATCGGGCCTCAATATTCGCCTGCCTCTCCGCCAGGGCCATGACGATACTGGCGTGGCCGTACTGGGCAGCAAGGTGCAGGGCAGTAGTACCATCGTTACTGGCAGCATCAAGGTTTGCAGCATTGTTGATCAGGGCCAGCACAATCGCCAGGTGGCCAGCCCGTGCCGCCAAATGCAAGGCAGTATAGCCATCTTCACAGATCCCATTGAGCCGGGTCCGGGCATCCTCAGCCAACAGTTGCAAACAGGTTTCACAACCACTGCTGGCGGCCATGTGCAGTGCCGTCCAATCATCATCATGGGTGGCCGCATTTGGATCAGTCCGGGGATCGCCGAGCAGGGTCTGCAAACACAGCCTGTGGCCATGGCGAGCAGCAAGATGGAGTGGGGTGGTTCCGTCCTTCAGAGCCTTATTGGGATGAACCCCGGCATCCAGCAATAGTTGTGCGATGGTTGCATGTCCCTGGTGGGCAGAGATAAGCAGTGGGGTCCAGCCACTCTTGCTGGCCTGGCCAGGAGATCCGCCGTTAGCCAGCAGCACTTGTACACAGGCTTCCCGGCCTTCCCGGGCGGCAATATACAGGGGCGTTGAGCCATCCTTGCAGCAGGCATCGGGAACGGCCCCACACTCGAGCAACATGGCAACCACCTTTACATGGCCTGCGCGGGCGGCCAGAAACAGGGGCGTTTCTCCGCGCTTCAGGACGGCATTGAGATTTGCCCCACCCCTGGCGAGGGCGAATACCACCTCTTCATGCCCTTTTTCGGCGGCAATATGCAGTGCAGTTGAACGATACTGGAAGGCCGTGTTGGGGTCAGCCTCAAGACTGAGCAGGAGGCGGACCATAGGGGGATGGCCTTTCAGGGCGGCAACATAGAGCGGTGGAGCACAGTCCTCACCGGAGATATTGGGGTTTGCCCCAGCGGCCACCAGGGTTTTGACAATCTTCTCATGGCCATGGCTGACGGCGACAAACAGCAAGAACACGTTGTTACCGGTAACCTGCGACTTGAAGGACTGCTGCACAATATCCGGACAGGATTTCAGAAACGTCTGGAGGGTCTCGAGATCACCGATCGTGCAAGCCTGGACCGGCGCTGCCTCGCAATATTTGTTGGGCAACCGATATCCCACCGGAGCCTGACGAATCAGCGGTATTACCGGTTGCTGACAGACATAGCAGTGCCGTCCATGCAGTGGTTGTTCATCAAGCCAGTTGGTAATGCACCGCAAGTGAAAACGGTGATGACAGGCGGTGGTGACCATCTCCCTTGGTCCTGACTTGCCCATACTGCTTTCATGGCAAATGCTGCATACGGGGGGGGTAGTCGCTGGGGTGCTATCAATGGTTTTCATAGCATCAGAAGGTATTGAATCAGAAAATCAAGAGTTTGAGTAAAGGCATTAAATAAACTGGAAAGTTCCCGGGTACGAAATAAATAGAACGTAACTATTACCTCAAACTATATTCCCGGCTTTTTTCCTGTTTTATAAGATTTCTTGCCCATTGCCCGTTACCAATAATTCAAACGGTTCCTTGCATCGCCTGTGCCTTGTCTACCCTTGCCCTTATTTTGCGAGGGAATAACGTTGATATCTCAACCTACTGTTCAGTTAACAGGCGCAGCCACTGCCTCGGGCTCCATACCGGTTCAGCCAGGGGAGAAATGGGGCGTATGGGCAGGGATGAGGGTCGCTTTCTGGGATGGTTTTATTCCATTTTGGCAGTCCTGGGATCCTGATTATGTACCCCCCCAAGATGCAGTCGTCGGTGCAACCGGATAAAGGTCCGGCCTTCACTTTTGGCAGCCCCGGTGGGAAGGACAGTAGCTTTTTCGAGGGTGTTGCGCTGGGTGCCCGACTGGTGTCGCCTTATACGGTGCTGCCAGCGGAGATCGGCACGATGCTGCGGGGTTTTATCACGCTTTCCTCAGCGACCCGGCTCAGGGATCTTTTTGGTGCGACTAAAGGTTTGCCACCAGGGCAGAGCCAGGCAGACAGCCCGGTGGACGGCTCGCCAACAAACGACAAAGGCAGGAAAAAAAGAAACCGCAGCAAACACCACAACGCACCAGCCTACCGGCCAGCGCCTCCGTCGGCCTTGGCCAGCTACCGAACGCTGCCGTGGCACTGGGTGCCCTGTCTGGCCTGACCGCTGCGGCGGCTGCATCCCCATCCGGCAGTAAAACCGAAGGGTGGATTAAGGTGCCGAATGCCACAACCCTGGGCAAGATTGGCCGTGATCCGGACTATCCACTGAATGGCACTTACCGGCAGACGGCGGATATTGATGGTAGCCAGCTAAACCAGTCCATTGGTAATAAGAACGATCCGTTTACCGGGGAGTACGATGGGCAGTGCCGTACCATCAGCAACCTGTCTAAATGTTTTGTTGACACTCTGAAACAAGGCCGCATCCATCACCTTCACTTTACTGGTGCCAATATAAATTCCAAGGAGGTGGCTGGGTTAGCAGCCTGTGTTGTTGATGTTAATGGCACAGTCAGTGATATCTGGGCCGAAAATGTTCATATTTTCACCTTGGGTAAAAATGCAGACGCCGGCATCGGGGGGGGCAGGTTTCCGGAACGGTTGCCAACACCACGGCGGTGAACAGCACGGTCGAAACCTCGGGTTGGAATGCAGACGCCGGCATCGGGGGGGGTACCGTGGAGGAACGGTTGCCAACACCACGGCGGTGAACAGCAGGGTCAATACCACGGGTGACAGGGCAGACGCCGGCATCGGGGGGGGGGGTAGTGGAACGGTTGCCAACACCACGGCGGTGAACAGCTATGTCAATGGCATTAAAGAGGGGAATTCTTCTATCTCCAATGATCAGCTTCTTTGCCAAAAAGCAGACCTGCGTGTGTTAACAGCCGATTGCTCTTTGAGAACTGAATTTCTGGATGCGTTGGATTTTTCGTACGATGCGCTGGATGTTTCGTACAGTGATGCTTGCCCGGTAAATGCCGCTACAGCGACAACAGCCGCTACAGTGCCAACAGTCGCCACAAGGCGCGGGGCCGTGGTTGCCGATACTACGCAGATGAACAGTTTTGCCAGGAGCACAGGTTACTCTTCAGGCGTAGCCAGGGAGCCATTACCGGCCACACCGGCACCGACGGTAGCGGACTCCACCATGAACTTAACCGGCCTGCCGGGGGCCACCATGACGCTGCCCACCACGGCAGCACCACTGGCGGCTACCCTGAGTACCGGCGTAGTAGTCGGTATCGCCCTGGGGACTGCTGCCTTTGCGGTGGCAGGCGTGGAGTTAGGGAGGTACATTTATCGTCGTTATTGCCGCGGGTCATCCGCTGCCGATGACCCGCAGGAGTTGGTGGCCATCAATACTGTGGGGCAGGCATATGAAGAGATTGAAACTCGCAATCTCCGCAGAATAAGAACCGCTGTAAAGTAGATCATTTCAATGAGTTTGATATGCACAATCTCCGTTCACCCTGAGCGGAGTCGAAGGGTGCCAGGCACGATCTATCATGCTTCGGAGTTAACGCCCTTCGATGCTTCGACAAGCTCAGCACTCAGGACGAACGGAGTTTGGAGGCTCCGAAATGTGGAAATTATTCAAGGACTATTCCTTATTGCCATGGAAGCAACGGGTCGTTAACACTCATGCAAAACAGCAGCACAGGCTTTGACAGGCTCGCTTTGGCAGAGGTAGCAAAACTGGAGAATGGTGGCATAGATCGGCATTTTTTATGCCTGAACCACCATTTTTCCTATGACATGCCGATTAAACTGTTTATTACGCCAACATATCGATAAAAACAACTCTTGAGAGATGGCACATGGGGACTTTGATTCCATCAGATAAAAGACCAACACCTCCCACAACAACAGCACCACGCTCTGAACAGCCTGCCAAGAAGTCCCGATTCAATTTCAGCTTTCTACGATTTGGCCGAAAAATTGCCCGATCTAATAATAACCAGACCAGCAGTTTAACGACTCAAAAAAACAATAATCTATCAAGTCTTGAACCCAAAAACATTCAGCAGAAAAAGATTAAGATCCTCAAAGCCGATAAAACAATTAAATCATTGGATCAGCTGGGCGAGAAGGTTAAACAGCTTCACGAAAGTAACGCTCTTATCGGTGAGCAACGGGCATCATTAGCTCAGCAAAGAGCCAAATTGTTAAGCAAGGAGAAAATTCCCCATTATGATGCGGTAGTGGCCGGTGCCGGTCCGACAGGATTGATGGCAGCGGTAGAGCTGGCAAGGAAAGGTCACAAGGTTTGTCTGTGTGAAGGCCGCAATGAAGAGGAGTGGGATATCCGCTCAAGCGTTATGGCTTTAGGGCCAGAAGCAACTTATGCAATTAATCAGATGTTGGACGCTCTGGAAAGCACTCACGGCCCGGGATACGTTTTTTCTCACAGAAAGAAATCGGATATAACGCATCCAAAAAGCCTGGCAAACATTCGGGAACAAGTAAGGCGCAACAGCTATATCAACTTACAGACCGACGTTATCCAGCGTATCTATATAGAATACGCGAAAACAAAATATCCGGATTTGATAGATATCAAGCATCAAGCCAGAGCCGGTTCTTTTAACCCATGGATTCAAACCATGGATTTACAACCATCGGGGCGTATTGCTTTCGATTCAATTATTCATGCCGATGGCGTGCATGGAACATCGCGCCAATCGTTACAAGAATTGGGGGCCAGCCTGGAAAAAATAACGGTCAATACCCCTTTTAGCGGCAGATGCCAATGCGCCTATATCCATCATCCAAGCTGGGCAGAGATCAAAACCGGTGCCCTCCTCAAGGCCAAGGAAAAAATACCTGCTGACCTGTTGCCTGAATTCAAGAAGCTGGGATGGAGCAGCAACTATTACCCTCAGTGCTACATTTTCTTATCCCATGCCAACTCTGAGAAATTGTGGATTTCCGGACAGTGCCCCACAAACCTCAAACCCGAACAACAGCTTGAGTGGAATGCACTGATTTGTGCAGCGACAGTGACTCCGACGAGGCGGGCTTGCCTGATGGCACCAACCTACGTCGATACCGACAGCCATACCGCACGAGGGTCAAAAAAGGAGAACTTGAGCCATGCCATTTTCACTGTAGAGAAACAAAAGCTGGCACAACCTTCCGTGGCACTCCCTTTTGGCAAGAGTGAAGCTATTGGTGATGCAAAAGAGACACCCAATTTTTTCTTTGCCGAGGGTTTGAAAAACGCGGATAAGGATGTGAAAGATTTGGCAATTCCATTCACACCCAGAAAAGCCAGCTCATTTCCGCTGAACATACCCTTTTTAATCAAACAAATCATATCTCGTATTTTCTGACCAATTGGACAGTCACTCTGCGGCGTTACAACTCCGGTCCATAGCTAAGGCTATGCTCCCTTCTTTGTGCCTTGCAATGCAGGGAGTACCTTGAAGCTGCTAACGGCTACGGTTCTTGGCAGTGGCTTTGTTCTGTTTAAAGTTTCAACAAGGCTCTAAAATTTCCACTGATAATTCAAACGGTTCTTTTCACCGTCTGAGTCTTGCCTATTCTTGCCTTATTTTGCGAGGTAATCACTTTGATATCCCAAACTACCATTCAGCCAACGGGCACAGCCACCGTTCCCGGGTCCGTAGCGGTTCAGCCAGGGGAAGGGGGAAATGGGGGGCTATGGTCAAGGTTTAAGGTCGCCACCCAGTACGTTGTGATCCCGTTATTGCACTCTTTGCATCCTGATTATAACCCCCCCGGGGTGCTGCAGTCGGCGCAAGGGGATGAAGGTCCACTGTTCACCATTGGCAGTTCCGATGGGCAGAACAGTAGTTTTTTCCAGAGTGTTGCGCTGGGTGCCCGGCTGGTGTCGCCTTACACAGTGCTGCCAGAGGAGATCAGCACTCTGCTGGAGGGCTTTGTCACCCTTTCCACGGCGGCCCGGCTCAGGAATCTTTTTGGTGGGTCGGCTACCGCTTTGGCACCAGGGCAGAGCCGGGCGGACAGTACGGTGGACGGCTCCCCAACAAACGACAAAGGCAAGAAAAAAAAGAAATCACAGCAAACACCTCAGCCGACCAGCCCACCGGCCACCGCCTCTGCCCGGACTGGCCAGTTGCCAAACATGGCCCTGGCACTTGGAGCTCTGGCCAGCCTTTCCGCTGTCGGCGGGTCATCAGCAACAACACCTGCACACACCAAAACGCCCGCCCCAACCACAGAGCCTAAGGCAGCATGCGCTGATGGTGAGTTCCCCTGTGACAACGGCGAATGTATTCATGCCGGTCATCAATGCGATGGGGAGGTCGATTGCGCTGATGGTTCCGATGAGAACTGCACACTGGCTGACTGTGACAGGCTGGAACGTAACTTTTTCTGCGACGATAACAAAAGATGTGTCAGTGCCGATTTGCGATGTGATGGGAAGAAAAATTGCGGCGATGGCTCCGATGAGAACTGCACACAAACTGACTGTGATAAGCTGAACCGTACCTTTTTCTGCGACGACAGCCGCTGTATTAGAACCGGTTGGCTATGTGATGGGGAGGCAGAGTGTGAGGATGGCTCCGATGAGAACTGCACACTAGCTGACTGTATTAAGCTGGGACATAACTTTCTCTGCGATGATAACAAAAAATGTGTTAGTGACGCTTTGCAATGTGATGGGGATGCGGAGTGTGAGGATGGCTCCGATGAGAACTGCACACTAGCTGACTGTGATAGGCTGAACCGTACCTTTTTATGCGACGACAGCCGCTGTATTAGCGCCGGTTGGCAATGTGATGGGTATATTGATTGTGATGATGGCTCCGATGAGAACTGCACACTGGCTGACTGTATTGAGCGGGGACATAACTTTCTCTGCGATGATAACGAATGTGTTACCGCTTTGATATGTGATGGTATAGACAATTGCTACGATGGCTCGGATGAGCGGGTGGAGTTATGCAACCTTGTCTCTTCCGGCCTGTCGGGAACCACCATGGCACTGCCCACCAGTGCGGCACCGCAGGCGACGGTATCAAACCCCGCCATGAACATTTCCGGCCTGTCGGGGGCCAGCATCATGACACTGCCCACCAGTGCGGCACCGCAGGCGACGTTATCAAACCCCGCCATGAACGTTTCCGGCCTGCTGGGGACCACTATGGCACTGCCCACCAGTGCGGCACCGCATGCGACGATATCAAGCCCCGCCATGAACTTTTCCGGCCTGTCGGGGACCACCATGGCAGTGCCCACCAGTACACCGCTGGCGGCTACCCTGAGTACCGGCGCAATAGCCGGTATCGCCCTGGGGGCTGCAGCCTTTGTGGTTGCTGGTGTGGCAGGGGTGTACATCTATCGTCATTATCACCGCAGGTCATCCCCCGCCGATGCGGATGACCTGCAGGAATTGGTGACAATCAATAATACTGCGGTACAGGAGGAGGTTGATAAACCGATGATAGAAACCTTCAGGGGAGAGGCAAGAGGGGAACCTGCCGGTGAACAACGATCCGGAAGGCCACCTCAAGAGCCGCTCGGACTGAAAAAACCACTACTACCGGAACAACCACCCATACGGGCAAGGGGCCCCGTTTTATGAGGAACTCCGGGAACAGGTGATGCCCTGTCATGAACACATAAATGAAGATGTTGGCGAATATGAAGATGTTGACTCTTGCAATCCCCGCAGAATGAGTACCGCTTTATAGCCTGATGATTAATGCAGCCAGGACAAGTGCGATTACACAAGCTGTTATAGCAACAAATCACTTCCTACTCCGGTAACCCGATTTTTCCGGGCTTTTTTGTCAGCGGGTTATATTTACAAAACTGATTGTATGGCCAATCGAAAATGACTGGGGCAGGCTTGCTTTATCCGGATGATTTTCAAACGGAAATCAGGCTTTTGAATAGTTATGGTTGAGTTAACAGGTAAAACCGTGTTAAGCGTTTAAGGGTTTCAGCCGTTACTGATTACCATGAAAATATGCTGGTTCGCATGGCTGGTTTGCATAAAAAAGTGATGGGTAAGTCAGGCAGCCTGATTTTGTTACAGGTGTTTGAGTGCTGAGTTGCCCGGAGGAAATGTGACCAGAATATTCGAGTCGGAAAGTGGCTTTAAGGTACTGGAAATAAGGCTCTGTACCGGATCATACAGGAAAATAACCCACTCCTTTACGGGAACGAGGTTGATGGTTTTCCTTGACCGATTATTGACTTCGCCTTATATATTGAAGCAATTTCTATCCCGGCTTTTCTTGTTCTGGCGAGTAGACTCTATTTCAGCAGGTCTGATTATTGAGTATGATGGGCGATTTATCTGCTCACAGATCTGACCAGCCAGAACATTGGAACAGATGACAGGACGTGTAAGGCAGCATGGGTAAATCGCTAGTTATTGTGGAGTCGCCTGCAAAGGCGAAAACGATCAACAAATATTTGGGCAAAGACTTTGTTGTCAAATCCAGTGTGGGTCACATTCGGGATTTGCCAACAGCGGGTGGGCCGAAGAAAACCGTGGATGCCAAGGCCAGGGCCAGGGCAGCTGCCGAGACTAAAAAGCTCTCACCTGAGGAGCGTGAGCGCCGCAAGAAAATCAAGGCCCGTGAGCAGTTGATCGACCGTATGGGGATCAACCCCGATAATGGCTGGGAAGCGCAATACCAGATTTTGCCGGGCAAGGAAAAAGTCGTTGACGAACTTGCCCGTCTGGCAGAAAACGCTGACACCATTTATCTGGCAACGGATTTGGACCGTGAGGGAGAAGCCATTGCCTGGCATTTGCAGCAGGCCATTGGTGGTAGCCCGGAGCGCTATCGCCGTGTTGTCTTTAACGAAATTACCAAGAAAGCCATCCAGTCTGCGTTTGAATCCCCCGGGCAGTTAAATCAGGATCGGGTTGACGCTCAACAGGCCCGCCGGTTTCTGGATCGGGTGGTTGGTTACATGGTTTCCCCGCTGCTTTGGGCAAAAATTGCCCGTGGGCTCTCTGCCGGGCGTGTTCAATCCGTTGCTGTCAAGCTGGTGGTGGAGCGTGAGCGGGAAATTCGCAGTTTTATTCCTGAAGAGTACTGGGAAGTTTATGCCGATCTCCAGGCTGCCGGGAGTGATGCCGTCCGTTTTCAGGTGGTGAAAGAGAACGGGGTAAATTTCAGGCCAACAGGCAAGGCGGAAACGGATAAAGCCCTGGCTCAGTTACAGCAGGGTCAATACGCTCTGACCAGCCGGGAAGATAAGCCAACCCAGAGCAAGCCTTCGGCACCTTTTATCACATCAACACTGCAGCAGTCGGCCAGCACGCGCCTGGGTTTCAGTGTCAAGAAAACCATGATGCTGGCGCAGCGCCTGTATGAGGCGGGTTACATCACCTACATGCGTACCGACTCCACCAATCTGAGTCAGGATGCGGTTGCCAGTGCCCGGTCCTTTATTGCCAAACAGTATGGTGATCAATACTGTCCGGAGCAGCCAAATCTGTACAGCAGCAAGCAAGGTGCCCAGGAAGCTCACGAAGCGATTCGACCATCCAGTGTTACGTTAAAGCCTGATGATCTGTCTGGAATGGAGCGGGATGCGGAGCGTTTGTACGATTTGATCTGGCGTCAGTTCGTTGCCTGTCAGATGACGCCTGCTGAGTATCTCAGTACGTCTCTGGTCGTCGACGTTAACGGCTATCAGCTCAAAGCCAGGGGACGGACATTGAAGTTTGATGGCTATACCCGGGTGCAAAAGCCTCTGGCCAGAAAAGGCGAAGATGTGATTCTGCCGGATCTGCAAAAAGGGGTAGCCCTGACCCTGGAAAAACTGGACCCCAAACAGCTGTTCACCCGCCCACCGGCCCGTTTCAGCGAAGCGGCACTGGTCAAGGAGTTGGAGAAACAGGGTATTGGTCGGCCGTCGACCTATGCGTCGATTATTTCCACCATTCAGGACCGTGGTTACGTTTCAGTGAAGAATCGCCGCTTTTATGCGGAAAAAATGGGCGATATTGTCACTGATCGTCTGAATGAGTCGTTTAATGAGCTCATGGACTTTCACTTCACGGCAAGAATGGAAGAGAAACTCGATGATATTGCTGAAGGTGAAAAAAACTGGAAGCAGGTTCTTGATGATTTTTATACCGACTTTACCCTTCAGTTAACCCAGGCTGAACAGAGTGAAGGAGGGATGCGCGCAAATGAACCCTCCCTGACCGATATAGAGTGTCCTACTTGCCATCGACCCATGATGATTCGTACTGCATCGACCGGGGTGTTTCTGGGTTGTTCCGGTTATTCACTGCCACCGAAGGAACGCTGTAAAACGACGATTAACCTGGTTCCCGGTGAAGAGGTGGAAGACGCCGATGATGAATACGCCGAGGTTAATGCCCTGCGAGCCATGCGTCGTTGTCCCAAGTGCTCTACCGCGATGGAAAGCTATCTGATTGATGAGCAGAGAAAGTTACACGTCTGTGGTAACAACCCTGATTGTTCCGGCTTTGAGGTGGAGAAGGGGAGTTACAAATTAAAAGGTTATGATGGCCCCGTACTTGACTGTGATAAGTGCGGCAGTGAAATGCAGTTGAAAACCGGGCGCTTTGGCAAATATTTTGGTTGTACCAACAGTGAATGCAAGAACACCAGAAAGTTGCTGAAAAGTGGTGAGCCTGCTCCACCCAAAATGGAGCCAGTGCCCATGCCTGAGTTAAAGTGCGTAAAAGTTGATGACCATTATGTGCTCAGGGATGGCGCGTCCGGATTGTTCCTTGCGGCCAGTCAATTTCCCAAGAACAGAGAGACCCGTGCTCCGCTGGTGGCGGAGCTATTGCCCCATCAGGCCATGATCGACCCTAAATACGGTTATCTGATGGATGCTCCCCGTCAGGACCCTGATGGCAATCCGGCAATTATTCGTTACAGCCGTAAGACCAAACAGCAGTACGTTATGTCCGAGCTTGATGGTAAGGCAACGGGCTGGAGTGCGGTATTTGAAGATGGCCGCTGGCATGAAAAGCAGTCTAAAAAGCGCCAGTCCGGTTAGATTGATCTCAAACCCCAGTTTCGTGAGACAGGGCTATGAAGCCCTGTTGTATTATGGCTGTTAAGTAGCTAACCATATGAAATCACATATTTCTGACTCCTTGTTCAGGCACTCCCGGCAACTGCTCCTGCGTTGCTCTAGCTCCTGCATCCATGCAGTCGTGCTTCGTTACAACTC
>NZ_JBLYNV010000098.1:0-11533 GCF_049310165.1 Endozoicomonas sp. ALE010
TATCCATAATTATATTTCATTAATTCATGAAAATATAAAAATACAGACTGCTGTTCTGCCCGGAAGTTCATTGTGCGGCAAAGTTTACTTGAGTCATGATGGGAGGAAGGCGATTATTGGCTGCCTGCTTTCTTCCTCTTTGCCGGGTTGCTTTGCTCTGCTAAATGTTCTTCACCAGTCACGTATGCGGCATCTGTCCACCCTCTTTTAAGTGATACAGAGCCATGACCCTGTGGCGGGATGCCTGTCCTGGTCTTTATTTGATTAATATAGGGTTTCATTAAATCGTTGTTCAAAAGCTGGTTAGTCGGGATTTCAATGACCTCAAATCCTGCTTTTTGCAACAGTGCGATTTTCAGCAGAGTCGAACCATTCCTGGTGTTGAAATCACCACCTACGTAATGAGAGGGACCCTGAACTTCAATCACCATGTTGTGATCTGGCAGAAACAGGTCAACCGGAGGTAATGAGTTCAGACTTTTTTCTTCTTCAATCTTCAGAGATGGAATAGATGATTGGAGTTGATCGCGGAAGTCGGCCTGGGTTTTTGAAATGGTCGTCTGGTAATGGGGGACGACCGAAGAGGCTCTACCAAGCCAACTGGCGGCCATGATCATGATGGATCGATCATCTTTATTATCTGGCGAGGTATTTTCCAGGCGAGTCAACAGGTCATCCATGTGCTTTTCAAGCACGTTATTGTTATTGGCATTGGAGACCAGAGACAACCTGGCACAGTATACCATGACTCCCCAGAGAGACATCGATATCCCTTCCTGAGAAAACTGAAGGTTCTCACTGATTCGATAGACGAGCGATTCGAACGTAGAGGTAGCCACGTTCAGCTCAACGAATTCACCCAGTTTGGCCGTGGCCCACAGCAGGTTGGCAATACCCTGGGCATTAAATTGGTCTTTCTGTGCATTCACGTGGAGCAACAGTGCGGCCACAGCTTCTTTGAGCTCTGGTGTTTGCTCCAGCCCGTTGTCCACCAGCTTCGCTATGGCCCACAGCAGGTTGGTGATTGCCTGTGGTTTATAGTTAGCTTTCTGTGCGTTCACTTGGGGCAACAGCCCGGCCACGGCCTCGTTGAGACCGGGTGTCCACTCCAGCCCGTTGTCCACCAGTTTCGCCAGGGCCCACAGCAGGATGGCGATATCCTGGACATTAAATTGCACTTCCTGTGCTTTCAAGAGGGGCAACAGCGCGGCCACGGCCTCGTTTAGCACCGGTATCCACTCCCCGTTGTCCACCAGTTTTGCCAGGGCCCACAGCAGGTTGGCGATCCCCTGGGCATTAAATTGGTCTTTCTGTACGATCACGAGGGGCAACAGTCCGGCTACGGTCTCTTTGAGTCCAGGTGTTCGCTCCTGTCCGTTGTCCACCAGTTTCGCCATGGCCCACAGCAGGTTGGCGATTCCCTGTGGCTTAAAGTCAGGTTTCTGTGCGTTCACGAGGGGCAACAGTGCGGCCACGGCCTCGTTGAATTCTGGTGTCTGCTCGTACCCGTTGTCCACCAGTTTCGCCATGGCCCACAGCAGGTTGGCGATATCCTGGGGATTAAATTGGGCTTTCTGTGTGTTCACGCAGGGCAACAGTGCGGCCACAGCCTCTTTGAGCTCTGGTGTCTGCTCCTGCTTGTTGTCCACCAGTTTCGCCATGGCCCATAACAGGTTGGTGATTTCCTGAGGTTTGAAGTTGGCTTTCTGTGGCCTCACTCGGAGCAGCAGCACGCTCACGGTCTCGTTGAACGCTGGTGTTTGCTCCTGCCCGTTGTCCATCAGTTTCGCTATGGCCCACAGCAGGTTGGCAATATGCTGGGAATTAAATTGGTCTTTCTTCTGTCCGTTCACATGGGACAGCAGCGAAGCCACGGCCTCGTTGAGCTCTGGCGTCCGCTCCTGCCCGTTGTCCACCAGTTTCGCCATGGCCGACAGCAGGTTGGCAATACCCTGGGTCTTAAATTGGTCTTTCTGTGCGTCCACGTGGGGCAACAGCGCGACAACGGCCCCGTTGAACTCTGGTGTCTGCTCCTGCCCGTTGTCCAACATTTTTGCCATGGCCCACAGCAAGTTGGCGATACCCTGGGCATCAATATCTCTGGCTTCAGGTTTTTGGTTGCAGTTAAATGTTATTGAATCAAATAGCGTTGACAATAAGGCAGCTTGAGTATGCTTAACTCGCGCATCCATGGGTTTATGAACGGTAAACACACCCGCTGAAGTCAATGAATGCAGTGTTGTCGTCAGGCTTCGCCAATTCCAGCTCCGGCTTGCTGTGAAATTTTGCAGCAAACGCATCAGCTGGCTTTGTTCCCCTCGATTTAACGGTCTTTTAACCGCTAACGTGTATTTTTTAACTGAACTGGCATACAGACCGTGATCTCTCCCATCATAGCGTTGACCGAAACGTTGTGATTTACTCACCAGATCATCCATTATTTCCTGTTTGATGAGGACATTAAAATCTTGAGCAGAGTTAACTGAACGGTGAATTAAATATTGAGAAGGACGTCCAGAAGAATGGTGAAATTCATTACATCCAGGGGTAGAGCGGGGGTGACTACCCCGCTGTCTGACTGTGGCATGTCTATATCGCCCACGCCCTGAAGAAGGGGCATGGCCATTCGGTTGGTTGTAACCGTTACCTGATCTTGCGTATTGACCACTGATACCAGCAGAACGTCTATCCATAATTATATTTCATTAATTAATGAAAATATAAAAAGTAGACTGCTGTTCTGCTCAGAAGTTCATTTTGCGGAAAAGTATACTTGAGTCATGGTGGGAGGAAGGCGATTACTGACTGTTTGTTTTCTTTTTCTCTTCTTCTTTTTTTTTGCTGGGTTGGTTTGCTTTTCTAAATGTTCTTCACCAGTCACGTATGCAGCATCTGCCCACCCTCTATTAAATGATACAGAGTCATGCTCCTGTGGGGGGATGCCTATCCTGGTCTTTATTTGATCAATATAGGGTTTCATTAAATCTTTGTTCAAAAGCCGGTTAACCGGGATTTCAATGACCTTAAATCCTGATTTTTTCAGCAGTGCGATTTTCAGCAGAGTCGAACCATTCCTGGTGTTGAAATCACCACCCACGTAATGAGACGGTCCCTGAACTTCAATCACCATGTTGTGATCTGGCAGAAGCAGGTCAACCGGAGGTAATGAGTTCAGGCTCTTTTCTTCTTCAATCCGCAAAGATGGAATGCATGATTGGAGTTGATCGCGGAAGTCGGCCTGGGTTTTTGAAATGGCTTTCTGGTAATGGCGGACGACCGGACACGCCCTGCCAAGCCAACTTGCGGCCATGATCATGATGGATCGATCCTCTTTATTATCTGGCGAGGCATTTTCCAAGCGAGTCAACAGGTCATCCATGTGCTTTTCAAGCACGTTATTTTTATTGGGATTGGAGTCTAGAGCCAACCTGGCACAGCATACCATGACTCCCCAGAGAGACATCGATATCTCTTCCTGAGAAAACTGAAGGTTCTTACGGATTCGATAGACAAGAGATTCGAACGTAGAGGTAGCCACGTTCAGTTCAACGAGTTCACCCAGTTTGGCCGTGGCCCACAGCAAGTTGGCAATACCCTGGGCATTAAATTGGTCTTTCTGTGCGTTCACGAGGGGCAACAGCGCGACCACAGCCTCGTTGAGCCCTGGTGTCTGTTCCTGCCCGTTGTCCACCAGTTTCGCCATGGCCCACAGCAGGTTGGCGATTTCCTGTGGTTTAAAGTTAGCTTTTTGTACGATTACGCAGGTCAACAGCGCAGCCACCGCTTCGTTGAACTCTGGTGTCTGCTCGTGCCCGTTGTCCACCAGTTTCGCCATGGCCCACAGCAGGTTGGCGATAGCCTGAGGAACAAATTGATCTTTCTGTATGTTTACGTGGGGCAACAACACGGCCACAGCCTCTTTGAGCCCTGCGGTCAGCTCCTGCCCGTTATCCACCAGTTTCGCCATGGCCCACAGCAGGTTGGTGATTTCCTGTGGTTTAAAGTGAGCTTCCTGTGCGTTCACGTGGCGCCACAGCGCGGACACGACTTCTTTGAGCTCTGGTGTCAGATCCTGCCCATTGTTCGCCAGTTTTGCCATGACCCACAGCAGGTTGGTGATTGTCTGTGGTGTAAAGTCAGCTTTCTGTGCGTTCACGTGGGGCAACAGCGCGGCCGCGGCCTCCATGAGCCCTGGTATCTTCTCCTGCCCGCTGTCCACCAGTTTCGCCGTGGCCCATAGCAGGTTGGCGATTTCCTGTGGTTTAAAGTTAGCTTTCTGTAAGTGCACGTGGGGCAATAGCGCGGCCACAGCCTCGTTGAGCTCTGGTGTCCACTCCTGACCGTTGTCAATCAGTTTTGCCATGGCCCACAGCAGGTTGGCGATATGCTGAGGAATAAATTGGTCTTTCTTTATGTTTACGAGGGGCAATAGCGCGGCCACAGCCTCGTTGAGCTCTGGAGTCCACTCCTGACCGTTGTCAATCAGTTTTGCCATGGCCCACAGCAGAATAGCGATACCCTGGGCATTTAAGTGGTATTTCTGTGCGCTCACATGGGGCAACAGCACGGCCAATGTTTTGTTGAGCCCAAGTGAACTCTCCTCGCCGTTGATCACCAGTTTCGCCATGGCCCACAGCAGGTTGGGGATACCCTGGGCATTAAATTGGCCTTTCTGTGCGTTCACGCAAGGCAACAGCGTGGCCATGGCCTCTTTGAATTCTGGTGTCCGCTCGTACCCGTTGTCCAACAGTTTCGCCATGGCCCACAGTAAGTTGACGTTTTCCTGTGGTGTAAATTTCGCTTTCTGTGCCTTTATACGGGGCAATAGGGTGGCCACGGACTCTTTGAGCCCTGGTGTCTGCTCCTGCCCGTTGTCCACCAGTTTCGCCAGGGCACACAGCAGGTTGGCGATATGCTGAGGAATAAACTGGTCTTTCTGTGCGTTCACTTGGGGCAACAGCACGGCCACGGCCTCGTTGAGCTCTGGTGTCGACTCCTGCCCGCTATCCACCAGTTTCGCTATGGCCCACAGCAGGTTAGCGATATTCTGAGGCATAAACTGGTCTTTCTGTGCCTTTATACGGGGCAACAGCGTGGCCACGGCCTCGTTGAGCTCTGGTGTCTGCTCCTGCCTGTTGTCCACCAGTTTTGCCATGGCCCACAGCAGGTTGGCGATAGCCTGAGGAATAAATTGCTCTTTCTGTGCGTTCACTTCGGGCAACAGGGCGGCCACGGCTTCGTTGAGCCCTGGTGTCCGCTTCTGGCCGATGTCCACCAGTTTCGCTATGGCCCACAGCAGGTTGGCGATTCCCTGAGGAATAAATTGTTTTTTCTGTGCGTTCACATGGGGCAACAACACGGTCACGGCCTTTTTGAGCTCTGCTGTCGGCTCCAGCCCGTTGTCCACCAGTTTCGCCATGGCCCACAGTAGGTTGGCGATACCCTGGGCATTAAACTGGGCTTTCTGTGCGTTCACGCGGGGTAACAGTGCGGCTACGGTCGCTTTGAGTTCTGGTGTGTGTTCCTGTCCGTTGTCTACCATTTTCGCCATGGCCCATACCAGGTTGGCGATAGCCTGAGGAACAAATTGGTCTTTCTGTACGTTTACGTGGGGCAACAACGCGGCCACAGCCTCTTTGAACTCTTCTGTCTGCTCCTGCCCGTTGTCCACCAGTTTCGCCATGGCCCACAGCTGGTTAGCGATACCCTGAGCACTAATATCACTGGCTTCAGGTTTTTGGTTGCACTTGAATATTATTGCATCCAGTAGCGTCGATAATAAGGCAGCTTGAGTGAGCTGAACACGCTCATCCATGGGTTTATGACGGATAAAAACGCCTGCTGAAGTAAATGAGTGCAGTGTTGTCGTCAGGCTTCGCCAATTCCAGCTCCGTGTTGCGGTAAAATTTTGCAGCAAACGCATCAGCTGGCTTTGTTCTGTGCGATTTAACGGTCCTTTAGCAGCTGACGTGTATTTTTTAATTGAACTGGCATATCGACCGTGATGTCTCCCATCATAGCGGTGACCGCAACGATCCGATTTTCTCAACAAATCATCCATTATTTCCTGTTTGATGAGGGCATTAAAATCCTGAGCAGGGTTTACTGAACGGCCCTGTAGATGTTGAGAAGAGTTTGCTCCAGAAGAATGGTAAAATTCATGGCGACCCGGTGCAGTGTGGGGGGGATGATCCCATGGTCTGACTGTGGCATGTCGGTATCGCCCACGCCTTGAAGAAGGGGCATGGCCATTCGGTTGATTGTAACCGTTATCTGACCTTGCGTATTGACCACTGATACCTGCAGAGCTTCTGTCCATAATTATATTTCATTAATTCATGAAAATATAAAAAGCAGACTGCTGTTCTGCTCAGAAGTTCATTTTGCGGAAAAGTTTACTTGAGACATGATGGGAGGAAGGCGATTACTGACTGTTTGTTTTCTTCCTCTTTGCCGGGTTGGTTTGCTCTTGTAAATGTTCTTCGGCAGTAACGTATGCAGCATCTGTCCACCCTCTTTTAAGTGAAACAGAGTCATGCCCCTGTGGCGGGATGCCTATCCTGATCTTTATTTGATCAATATATGGTTTCATTAAATCGTTGTGCAAAAGCTGGTTAGCCGGGATTTCAATGACCTCAAATCCTGATTTTTGCAGCAGTGCGATTTTCAGCAGAGTCGAACCATTCCTGGTTTTGAAATCACCACCCACGTAATGAGACGGTCCCTGAACTTCGATCACTATATTGTGATCTGGCAGAAACAGGTCAACCGGGGGTAATGAGTTCAGACTCTTTTCTTCGTCAATCTTCAGAGATGGAATAGATGATTGGAGTTGATCGCGGAAGTCGGCCTGGGTTTTTGAAATGGTCGTCTGGTAATGGGGAATGACCGGACAGGTTCTGCCAAGCCAACTTGCAGCCATGGTAATGATGGATTGATCCTCTTCATTATCTGGCAATGTATTTTCCAGGCGAGTGAACAGGTCATCCATGTGCTTCTCAAGCACGTTATTTTTATTGGTATTGGAGTCTAGAAACAACCTGGCACAGCAGAGCATTACTCCCCAGAGAGACATCGATATCTCTTTCTGAGATAACTGAGGGTTCTCACTGATTCGATAGACAAGCGATTCGAACGTAGAGGTAACCACGTTCAGCTCAACGAGTTCACCCAGTTTCGCCATGGCCCACAGCAGGTTAGCGATTTCCTGTGATTTAAAGTTAGCTCTTTGTGCGTTCACGAGAAGTAGCAGCACGACCACAGCCTCGTTAAGCTCTGGTGTCCGCTCCTGCGCGTTGTCCACCAGTTTCGCCATGGCCCACAGCAGGTTGGCAATGCCCTGGGCATTAAGTCGGTTTTTCTGTGCGTTCAGGAGGGGCAGCAAGGCGGCGGTGGCCTCTTTGAACTCTGGTGTCCGCTCCAGCCCGTTGTCCAACAGTTTCGCCATGGCCCACAGCAGGTTGGCAATGCCCTGGGTATTAAATTGGTCTTTCTGTGCGCTCACAAGGGGCAACAGGGTAGCCACGGCCTCGTTGAGCCCTGGTGTCTGCTCCTGCCCGCTGTCCACCAGTTTCGCCAAGGCCCACAGCAGGTTGGCGATGTGCTGAGGAATAAATTGGTCTTTTTGTGCGTTCACTTGGGGCAACAGCGCGGCCACGGCCTCGTTGAGCTCTGTTGTCTGCTCCTGCCCGTTGTCCACCAGTTTCGCCATGGCCCACAGCAGGTTGGTGATTTCCTGAGGTTTAAAGTTGGCTTTCTGTGCGCTCACGTGGCGCAACAACGCGGTCACTGCTTCTTTGAGCTCTGGTGTCTGCTCCTGCCCGTTGTCCACCAGTTTCGCCATGGCCCACAGCAGGTTGGCGATTTCCTGAGGTTTAAAGTTAGCTTTATGTGCGTCCACGTCGGGCAACGACGCCGCCACGGCCTCGTTAAGCTCTGGTGTTCGCTCCAGCCCGTGGTCCACCAGTTTTGCCATGGCCCACAGCAGGTTGGCAATATGTTGAGGAATAAATCGGTCTTTCTGTGAATTCACGCGAGGCAACAGCGCAGCAACGGCCTCGTTGAGCTCTGTTGTCTGCTCCTGCCCGTTGTTCACCAGTTTCGCCATGGCCCACAGCAGGTTGGCAATGCCCTGGGCATTAAGTCGGTTTTTCTGTGCGTTCAGGAGGGGCAGCATGGCGACCATGGCCTCTTTGAACTCTGGTGTCCGCTCCAGCCCGTTGTCCACCAGTTTTGCCATGGCCCACAGCAGGTTGACGATACCCTGTGGTTTAAAGTTAGCTTTTTGTACGTTCACGAGGGGCAATAGGGCGGCCACGGCCTCGTTGAGCTCTGGCGACTGCTCCAGTCCGTTGTCCACCAGTTTCGCCATGGCCCACAGCAGGTTGGCGATTTCCTGTGGTTTAAAGTTAGCTTTCTCCGGGTTCACTTGTGGCAACAGCACGGCCACGCCCTCTTTGAGCTGCGGTGTCCACTCCAGCCCGTTGTCCACCAGTTTCGCCATGGCCCACAGCAGGTTGGCGATATGCTGAGGAATAAATTGGTCTTTCTGTGTGTTCACGAGGGGCAGCAGGGCGGCCACAGCCTCGTTGAGCCCTGGTGTCCGCTCCAGCCGGTTGTCCACCAGTTTCGCCATGGCCCACAGAAGGTTGGCAATGCCCTGGGCGTTAAATTGGTCTTTCTTTGCATTCAGGAGGGGCAGCAGGGCGGCCACCGCATCTTTGAGACCTGGTGTCCGCTCCAGCCCGTTGTCCACCAGTTTCGCCATTGCCCACAGCATGTTGACAACGCCCTGGGCATTAAGTTGGTTTTTCTGTGCGTTCACGCGGGGCAACAGCGCAGCCACGGCCTCTTTGAACCTTGGTGTATGCTCCTGCCCGTTGTCTACCATTTTCGCCATGGCCCACAGCAGGTTGGTGATAGCCTGAGGAATAAATCGGTCTTTCTGTACGTTCACATAGGGCAACAGAGCGAACATGGCCTCTTTGAGATCTGGTGTCTGCTCTTGGCCGTTGTCCACCAGCTTCGCCATGGCCCACACCAGGTTGGTGACTTCCTGTGGTTTAAAGTGAGCTTTTTGTGCGTTCACGTGGTGTAACAAAGCGACCAGGGCCTCGTTGAACTCTGGTGTCCGTTCCTGCCCGTTGTCCACCAGTTTTGCCATTGCCCACAGCAGGTTGGCGACACCCTGGGCATCAATATCCCTGGCTGGAGGTTTTTGGTTGCAGTTAAATATTATTGCATCAAATAGGGTTGACAATAAGCTAGCCTGCGTAAGTTTAACTCGCTCATCCATGGGTTTATGAAGACTAAAAACGCCCGCTGAAGTCAATGAATGAAGTGTTGTCGTCAGGCTTCGCCAATTCCAGCTCCGTGTTGCTGCGAAATTTTGCAGCAAACGCATCAGCTGGCTTTGTTCCGCTCGATTTAATGGTCTTTTAGCAGATGACGTGTATTTTTTAACTGAACTGGCATATAGACCGTGATCTCTCCCATCATAGCGATGACCGAAACGATCCGATTTCCTCACCAGACCAGCCATTATTTCTGGTTTGATGAGGGCATTAAAATCATGAGCAGAGTTTACTGAACGGTGTATTAAATATTGAGAAGGGCGTGTGCCAGAAGAATGGTGAAATTCGTTACATCCCGGGGTAGAGTGGGGGTGACTATCCCGCTGTCTGACTGTGGCATGTCTATATCGACCACACCTTGAAGAAGGGGCATGACCATTCGGTTGGTTGTAATCATTATCTGATCTTGTGTATCTACCACTGATACCAGCAGAACTTCTATCCATAATTATATTTCATTAATTCATGAAAACATAAAAGCAGACTGCTGTTCTGCCCAGAAGTTCATTTTGCGGAAAAGTTTACTTGAGTCATGATGGGAGGCAGGCGATTACTGACTGTTTGTTTTCTTCTTCTCTTCTTCTTCTTTGCTGGGTTGGTTTGCTCTTCTAAGTGTTCTTCACAAGTCACGTATGCAGCATCTGCCCACCCTCTATTAAATGATACAGAGCCATGCTCCTGTGGGGGGATGCCTATCCTGGTCTTTATTTGATCAATATAGGGTTTCATTAAGTCCTGATTCCAAAGCATGTTGACCGGGATTTCAATGACCTCAAATCCTGATTTTTTCAGCAGTGCGATTTTCAGCAGAGTCGAACCATTCCTGGTTTTGAAATCACCATTCACGTAATGAAATGGTCCCTGAATTTCAATCACCATGTTGTGATCTGGCAGCAGCAGGTCAACCGGAGGTAATGCGTTCAGGCTCTTTTCTTCTTCAATCCTCAACGATGGAATGCATGATTGGAGTTGATAGCGGAAGTTGGCCTGGGTTTTTGAAATGGCTTTCTGGTAATGGTGGACGACCGGACACGCTCTGCCAAGCCAACTTGCGGCCATGATCATGATGGATTGATCCTCTTCATTATCTGGCGAGGTATTTTCCAGGCGAGTCAACAGGTCATCCATGTGCTTTTCAAGCACGTTATTTTTATTTTCATTGGAGTCTAGAGCCAACCTGGCACAGCATACCATGACTCCCCAGAGAGACATCGATATCTCTTCCTGCGAAAACTGAAGGTTCTCACTGATTCGATAGACAAGCGATTCGAACGCAGAGGTAGCCAGTTTCAGCTCAACGAGTTCACCCAGTTTGGCCGTGGCCCACAGCAGGTTGGCAATACCCTGGGCATTAAATTGGTCTTTCTGTGCGTTCACGAGGGGCAACAGCGCGACCACAGCCTCGTTGAGCCCTGGTGTCTGCTCCTGCCCAAGGTCCACCAGTTTCGCCATGGCCCACAGCAGGTTGGCGATTTCCTGTGGTTTAAAGTTAGCTTTTTGTACGATTACGCAGGTCAACAGCGCAGCCACCGCTTCGTTGAACTCTGGTGTCTGCTCGTGCCCGTTGTCCACCAGTTTCGCCATGGCCCACAGTAGGTTGGCAATACCCTGGGCATTAAATTGGTCTTTTTGTGCGTTAACGTGGAGCAACAACGCGACCACAACCTCGATGAGCCCTGGAGTCTGCTCCTGCCCGTTATCCACCAGTTTCGCCATGGCCCACAGCAGGTTGGTGACTTCCTGTGGTTTAAAGTGAGCTTTCTGTGCGTTCACGTGGCGCAACAGCGCGGACACGACTTCTTTGAGCTCTGGTGTCAGCTCCTGCCCGCTGTTCGCCAGTTTTGCCACGACCCACAGCAGGTTGGTGATTGCCTGTGGTGTAAAGTTCGCTTTCTGTGCCTTTATACGGGGCAATAGCGTGGCCACGGACTCTTTGAGCCCTGGTGTCTGCTCCTGCCCGTTGTCCACCAGTTTCGCCAGGGCCCACAGCAGGTTGGTGATATGCTGAGGAATAAACTGGTCTTTCTGTGCGTTCACTTGGGGCAACAGTGCGGCCACAGCCTCTTTGAGCTCTGGTGTCTGCTCCTGCCCGTTGTCCACCAGTTTCGCCATGGCCCACAGCAGGTTGGCGATATGCTGAGGAATAAATTGGTCTTTCTGTGCGTTCACGTGGGGCAACA
>NZ_JBLYNV010000099.1:0-11337 GCF_049310165.1 Endozoicomonas sp. ALE010
TGCCCCCTGTTTGGACGCTTACTCGACAAGTAGGGGGAGTCTGCCCCCTGTTTGGACGCTTACTCGACAAGTAGGGGGAGTCTGCCCCCTGCTTGGACGCTTACAAATCGGGAAAATGTAGCCACTTGTCTTGTAAGCGACTGTCATAAAAAGGAAAATTCAGCGATATTCAGATTTTAAAGCTGCCGTCTATTAGGTGACTACGAAACCTATCTCTGAATTTTTCTGGGCAGTTATCGTCTACGAAAGTCAGTCGTTATCTTAGTCAGTATCTGACTAACGAAACGACCGTTTTCGTTTATCACATATGGATGATGTAAAGGTACGGGTTTCTTCGACGAATAGCGTCGGAAAAAATCCAAAATGACCTTTTTATCGACACCCCACCTCACAAGGAGGAAAATTGCGTTTTTCGTCTTGTCAATCAGTCAGCTACTGACGATGTGGCGCAAAAAAGGGTATTTGCTGGCCATCCCTCAATTGGCAAACAACACTAGAACCCCATTCTCTTTTGGCCAAAACATGACACAGTGAGTGACGGCCTGAGCCATATCAGAGAGTAGCTTTGTTATGTTTGATCTCTACGGGTATAATTTCCGCCCAAAGGCTGGGTTATTGATTCGTGGCGAACTGAAAAAGAACTGATAAAACAATCCCCCAACTTTCCCTGGCAAAAATCGCGCCCTGGTCAGGTCTATCCGAGTTTAATAAGAAAATTTCATAATAAAAAATACTCCTTTGCTTCCTTGGCATACATCTGTATAAGTGCTTTTTCAGGTATTTCAATCTTTCCAGCATTTAGTTTTCTTGACTCGACTTTAGAGTGAACAGGCTTCAATAGTTGCCCGAAAAAAGTGCAAGATGGCGACTCCGAACCCGATAACGTTTGAAGCCGCCATGCTCACCCAAGAACAGAAAACCATCCTCGGCAAGCTGGGCTATTACATCTCTTTTCTGGCTCTGGCGCTACCCTCAAGATCAGTACCAACGTTCTGCGAACTGCTCGTCGCCAGCATGATCACCGCCGAGGGCTTTGTCACCCAGTCATGGCTACAGGGAAGGCTCCATAACTTCTGGGGCAGCTACCATAAATGGTTGGAAAAAGGCCGTTGGCGAAGCTATCAAGTCGTTGCCCGCTTTATGCAGTTATGCTGCCTTGCCATTCCAGAAACACAGCCCATATTTCTGGTTATTGACGATACTCTTGTCCTTCGCTTCAGTGAGAAAGCTCCTGGCAGTGGCATCGCCTTTGAGCATGCCCACAAACGAAACCAGGCGCGTTATGTACTTGGGCAGTGCTTTGTTTACCTGACCATGGTTCAGCAGCGTCCCACAGATGAGGTTCAAACCTCGATACCATGGCTGGCACGGATGCCATCTGAAACGGGTAATACCAGTAAACTGTTTACAGCCAAGGCACTGCTGCGATTTACCCATGCCGTCATTGGTGATCGGTCTGCCTACGTGCTGTTGGACTCCTGGTTTATGAGGGGGCATGTAATCCGTCATACTCAGGACCTTGGTTATCATGCCATCGGCCAGGTTCGCCATGACCTCGCTTTGTTCCTGCCACCACTGCCCGAACCGAAGAGGCGAGGACGGCCCAGAATTTACGGAGAAAAACTGACGAAAGAGAGAGTTCAACAGCTCCCGGAACACAAGGTAAAAATGCACCTCTATGGGCGAATACGCACTGTGCATTACAGAAGTTGCCGGTGCCGAGTCAGGATACTTAAAGGGCAGGAAGTCATCGCAGTCTGGGCAGAGTTCGAGCACAAAGGAAAACGCCGTAAAACCCGGCTGATATTATCTACCGACACCACCCTTGATGCCGTCACAATCCTGCGTCATTACGCCTTGAGATGGCCAATTGAACCGGGGTTTAACCAGATCAAAAACCTGTTTGGAGCCCGCCAGCTCTGGCAACGCAAAAGACAAACACTTTATCGCTGGCTGAACATACGACTGCTGGCTTATGGGCTATTGCAGTTGCTCACTATTCGGACAGGTAAAATCGCACGAAGTCTGGTGAACCAGCCCTGGCGTTCAGAGGATGCCATGACGGCTGGAATGATGAGAGCAGGATTGAAAGAAGTGATTCCTCAATTTAACGTACGTTCCTGCTGCGCCTGTAAGTCCGAAATATTTCGGTTTTCAGATATTGAAAACATCCCCGAACCAGAAGCGTCGACGACCAAGGCAGCGTAATTCACTGCCCTACCCCCAAAGTGTGAGATTGGATACGGTGTTATTTTGCACTGTAGTTTATAACTGAGACTCTAAACCCGAGTTTCTTGAAATATCGACTTTTAAATCTGAATTATTAATGTCAAAATTAATATGTTCATCTAGCTTGTTATTAGCATCATAGTAGTTTTTATACTCAACCCTTGAGATCACCTTATCTTCGTGAGAAAACCTAAAAGCAACGCCACTTGGAATTTCAAGAATGTTGTTTACGCTAATATTTATTTCAATAATACTTTTTTTATTATAAGTTTCACTATATTCCCTTAAGTCAATTAGTTCTACATGTATCTTACTCCCTTCCGGTGCAAGAAAAGTGTAGAATGAGTCTGATAGGGTATGGACTTCGAAAGTATTTATTTCATTTTTTGAAGATAATATCAAAGTCTCCGATATGCAGTTTTTTTGTGTCGGTAACAGAATATATGATTTTTCTGCCCAGCTATGATAATTTAATTCTCGAATACATGAACCTATTATCCAATGGCACTGACTTAATGCCTAATCCCTTGATAATTCAAGGCTTACTCGGAAAGAAGCGACTATAAAAAGTCATCATCATCAATATTTCCCTTCCGAGCAAGCCATGAACAAGTGTAGCCAAGAGTTCCTGAACCTCGCAGATGATTGCCTTCACCAATTAGCACAGACTGGAAGTGATGAATTTTCATCAATCATTACCTCTGATGACCTTAACTCTTTTCAGAGTTGTTACCCCAGCTGCAGGGTACGGGATTTTCCACCCCTCAAAACGTTAACCTTGTTCATGCGACAGGTGGCCAGTGACACTAAATCATGTCGCCACGCCCTCATTGATGACGCGAGAGATCAGGTCGTCAAGGGCAAGAAGAATAAGGTGCCCAACACTGACACCAGCGCCTATTGCAAGGCGAGGCAACGATTGACTGAAGCATCCATAAGAGGCTTGCTGCGCACATCAGGCAATAACCTTGATCGCGCCTCGCCAGAATCGTGGCTATGGCATCAACGTCGTGTACTGCTTACTGATGGTTCAACATTGTTGATGCCTGACACTGAGAAAAATCAGAAAGAATATCCTCAGCCTGGCACCCAAAAAAAGGGCTTGGTTTCCCGATTCTCAGAATCCTCGTTTTGATCTCTCTTGGCAGTGGCGCATTGCTTAATTTTGCTGTGGCTGCCTACGAAGGGAAAGAAACCGGGGAACAAGCTTTGCTCAGGAAATTGTTCTCCCATCTGCAGGATGGCGACATCCTGTTAGGTGATGCGAATTTTGAGAACTACTTCCTGTTGGCTTTGCTGTTACAGGCCAAGGCTGACGTGGTTTTCGAGAAAAATGGTGCCCGCCATATTGATTTCCGGAAATGCGATCAAAAGCTGGGTAGCAAGGATGGATTATTCAAATTAACAAGACCCGTCCGACCTGAGTGGATGAGTCAGGAGCTTTATGATCAGATGCCAGCAGAGCTGGTAATCCGTGCTGTCAAGAACAAACGTCGCACCATCATCACCACTTTACTGGATGTTGAGGAGTATTCCCGGACAGAAATCATTGCGCTGTATCTGAAACGCTGGCACGACGAGATAGATTTTGATGTGATCAAAACGACCATGAAAATGGATATGCTGCGCTGTAAAAGTCCGGAAATGGTGAGAAAAGAAATATCCATCAACTTTCTGGTATACAACCTGATACGGGCACTGATGGGGAAAACAGCAAAGCACATTGACAAGACTCCACGGGAATTGAGCTTTAAAACGGCTCAGGAAACACTGGCGTCATTCCTTCAGACGTTACTGGGAGCATCGGGTGATTGGCTGGAACAGAAGATCATTAATATGATGGACATCATAGGGCAGCATGTTGTTGGGAATCGACCAGGCCGGTCGGAGCCAAGGGCCGTTAAGAAACGACCAAAACCGCATAAAAGGCTCCAACATCCAAGATCACAAGCACGCAGACTCAAGAAATACCAAGGGAAGTGAGCTTAAGTCAGTGCCATTGACCTATTATCCCTATTGGTATCGTGTCGTCAACTAAGTTCTTCGTAATCATGCCAAAGAATGAAACAGATGCTTCTGGGGGAAGCTCCAGCGTACTTGGTGTAATTTTTGGTAGAGAGCTTAAAACCTCTTTAATATCGTCAAACTTATTAGTACATACATAAACATCATCTTCAAATAAATCATTTGCAGTTACAGAAGGCGAGACATATGTACTCATATCATTTCTAGTCACAACACTATTAATATTGTCAAATGAATGAGCTACACCCGGAGGTATCTCAAGTTGTATATCCGGATTACAGGGAATTTTAATTTCAACAAATTTCCCATATGTTTTTGAATTATTCCTACAATCTATAAAACGCCCAAGAATACTCTTGGATTCAGTTGAAAAAAAAGTTAATCTGTCCAATTGGCACTTATGTGCTCCAAATCTATTATTGACAAAGGATTTATGATGAGTGACGTAATGATTAACAATGTTACCCTTATTTGAATGTATACGAAGATCACCATTATTACCAATATCTGAGTATAAGCGATTTCTACAAAATGATAATCCTTCAATGCTTGATATATTTTTCTTTATTTTTATAGAATTATTTTTCATTTCATTAAATATATGTCTTATATTGTTCATGATTATTAACTTATTCCTTTGTTAATCTACCAATCGAATTAAAGTTAAATGATAAAAAAAGAATAAAAACAAACGCAAACAGTATACTTATAAAAATATAAAAAAGTCGTATACCAAATTTATCAAAGAAAAGCCCCGCAGCTACTATAGTGATCATCCCAGAAACTCTCCCAAGTATATCAACAGCAGAGTAAAATGAACCTAAACTATCTTTTGGATAATTAGTTTGCAAAAAATAATCTGATCGACGTAAATAAATAGTTGCCCCAAAGAAGAAAACAAAAATAGCAACATTGGCTAAATAAATACTTTCATAACTAGCAATAAAAGATGCAACAACCATCAGGCCAGTAGATAATAAGAATTCAACCTTGATCTTTGTCTTGTTATAGATCTTAGTTAAAATAAGACCTGCCAATATGGTACCCATGGCTCCAATTGATAATGAAACCCCAATCTCTTCTGTGTTTTCCAAGTAAAGCGTTTTAAAATAAAAAAACCAAAGAAGAGTACAGCTACCTATTGCTATCATTAATATGTTATCAAGTATAATAAACTTCCTCCACTTTCTGTTCTTATAAATACTTCTTAGTGCTTCAAGTGTTAGCTGTATTGACCCAAACACTGTAATTTGATTGCCACTGTTAAGTCTTTCATTAGAACGACCATGCAAATTTACAAACAATATGAAGATAATCAAAGAAGCAACTTGCATACCAATTGACAATGAAAACGATGCAGTTGATCCCATTACCATCACAGAAAATCCACCAACAATCGGTCCGCAGACTTTAACTAGTCCACCAGATATAGCAAGAACCGCATAGAACTTAGCTAATATTTTTTCTCCAAACACTAGTGGTAACGAACTAATTACTACCATGTTTGTAAAATGGTGAATTAGATCGATAAAGAAAGCAGAACCCCAAATCAGTTCTTTCGAAAGACCAATGTACTGAATTAAAGTAATGCAAATTGTAAATACAATGATTTTTACGGCCATTCCAACACAAAATAAAAAATTTAAATTTTTCTTATCAAGGAAACCCCCGGCTAGTAATGAAATGAAAATCTCTGCACTATATCCTATAGCATAAGTTATAGTCCCTGTTGTGATTGTTCCGGTTGATTCAACAGACAGGTTAGCAAAAAAGAAATCGTAAAGGGCCTCTGAAAGTGACAATAAAAATATTATTGTTAATAGTGAGTAGTATGTTTTTTTCATTACTCAGCACCAATAAAAAACTTCTCTGTTTCTAGTTTTGCCAATATATTGACAACTTCCATCGGCATAATACGTTCGGGGGCTTTGAATATATGATTAGCCAACTCATTTTCTGAAACTGAAATTAGAGAGTCATTAACTGATAACTCACCAGCTTCATTATACAAAACCTCTATTTCCGCTCTTATGATAAGCTCTTTTTTACTCGTAATTTTAACAGCAACTCCTGCTGGAATTTTTATATTTATCCTTGGGTCAGATGGTAGTGATACCACCTCCCTTACTCCATCCTTGTCTTTTCTTAAATCATGGAGAGTAATAGTTACCTCTTCAATATTTTCGTTCATTATAGTCATATAAACGTTAAAGTTTTTATAGTAAAAGTAGTCAGATTGTTTATTCATTATTAATATATCTGACACACATGATGATGTGTTTGGTACAATCGTATAAGACTCACTGCCAGTGTAAGCATATTTATTTTTCTTTACACGTACACCATCTATAGAAAACTGACCAACCTCATTCTGTATCTCACTAACTTTGTCCTCAGATTTTAACCATTCGATGTCTTCGAACATTACATATTTATATTCACCATTTACTTTTATTTTTTCCCTGCTGGAATAAAGCTTAGGAGTCTGGAGGATATGTTGTTGAAGCTGAGAAAAAAGCAAATGTGCTTTATCAGGTAATTTATTATTGTTTACCGTTACAAATAATTCAGAACTTACAGGATTCTTTTTTGGAACTGAAACAAGATCATTATTTATATTCCAATCAGCATTATTATCGTCCATATACCAAATCGGTTCATCCCTAGTAATTATACCCTCTAGGCCATCAAAGGAATGCGACACCCCTCTAGGGATAATTAATTTTCTATAAATTGAAGGGCTGAAGTGAATTTCAACCTGACAACCTCTAGTTTTTGAACTCTCACGGTAGTCTGAAAAATATCCAATAATAGTTCTTTCCAAGTTATCAGAAATAAATGTCAACCTATCATCTTGAGCAATATGAATACCCGAAGTACTGTAAGAAAAATCATTTTCATGTGTAACATAGTCTGAAATTTGCGGTCCTTCACTGCTAGCTAGCTTTGTAGAGAAAGGTTCTTTATTCGTAAATTCAAAAACAACATTTTCGGTAAACTCTAGACCAATAATATCAAACTTGAAATTCTTTGTACTATCAGCTATCGACACAACATTCATTTTATTTATCTCTATTTTTTATCTAGATACAAAATAGATTTATTTTTTATTCATTTAAAAAAATGAATTATTTCAAGATGTAAACTAAAAACGAAGCCAGTATACTTGGCTTCGCATCAATTTTAGCCAAGAATGACTTTAATATTTTCTGGAACTACTTCTTGAATTTCTTCAATTGAGGTAAACTCTTCTTTAGCTACTGTTAAAATATGCCTTTGAATCTTTCCAAGGAAACTTTTTATTTCAGATGGATTGTTCAAAAGAGGCTCAACAGCATTCCGAAAAGACCTAAGAGCAGCTTGTTCAGCACTATCTTCAGAATTTTCAATCAAAAGATTTACGTCTTCAATATAACGATTGAAACTATTCTCAGTTTTTTTTTGCAGTACTTTGCATAATATTACCATCCTATTTTTTTTATTTTTGTCGCTAAAACATAATACGACAATTGACACATAAAATCATCAATATGTTCAATTGTCAATATGAAAGTCTTCCAACGTAAGCGCTCATTTGAGGATGTCTTCAAAAATCACAACATGACTGCCAGTCTTTCTCCTGCAAACAACGCAGGAGATGCGAAGCATGAATCAACCGACAAAACCCTTTACCCGCCTCACTCCCGAACAGTGGCAGCAGATTATTGGCCAGCAAATGGCCTGCGGTTTGAGTCAGAAAGCTTTTTGCCAAACTCAAAACAGCAGCTTGGCTACCTTCACAAACTGGAAACGTAAAGTCAAGAGCGATGCTGACACTGACTCTACCAATGTCGTTCAGGCTTCTGACCTGGAATTGATCGAACTCCCAAATAAGCTTAGCGAACCTCCGGCCAGCTCGAACTGGCATATTGAGTTGGAGTTACTGGATATTCTGGCATTGCTTGAACACTGATTCTGCTTGCGACAGGCTAAGCCTGAGGATGTGGGAGGTTCTATGAACTGAAATCATTCACTGAAATCCAGCAGGTTCAACTCCTGCCCGGCAAAGACTAACCATCAACCGGAAGCGAGTCTTGCATAGCCAGTGGCAACGCTGGTTGTGAAGCGTAGACAGCGGGTACTAAAGCCGTGAGGTCACAGTAGGAATGGCGGTCACCCGCCACCCCCTGCGCAGATCCGTTGCACTGCTAGCGCATACGGCTCCTACCTTGAGTATTTAACGTCAAACCGTTGCTCCGGCCATGGATGAAGAACTTTTACTTTGGGCAACACAGTGTTGATGAAGGCACCAAACTTCTTCCAGTTCAGTCTGCTTCTCTGGCTGCGCCGCTTCAAGGCTTTGTACCAAATCTTTTGCACTGCTGTCCTGAAGGCATTGATTCTCAGTCCATTGCCGGGCACCGAAAAGTAGTTCATGTGACCTTGCAGTACACGACTCAACCACTTCAACTGCTCCGGCACGGGGTCATGCCTGTGTTTCAGGAGATAGTCTTTGATCTTGCTCAATGTCGCTCGCATTCGCTCTTTGCTGGTTCGTCTGACAATGTTGAAGTTTCCACTGCTTCGACTAATACCGCAGATATGAGTAAATCCAAGAAACGTAAACGTCTCCGGCTTTCCCTGCTCCCTTTTCTTCAAGTCAACTTTGGCAAAGCGACCAAAGCGTATCAATCGGGTTTTATCCTCATGCAAGGACAAACCAAACTGCCCAAGTCTTTTACCAAGCTCACTCAGGAAGACCTTTGCATCATGCTCACGCTGAAAGCCCAGCACACTGTCATCCGCAAAGCGAACCACAATCATTCGTCCAGAGGCTTCCCGCTTTCGCCATTGGTCAACCCAAAGGTCAAACACGTAGTGCAAATAAATATTTGATAATAGCGGCGATATCACCGATCCCTGTGGCATCCCCCTTACGCTTCGAACACGACGACCATCCTCGTCGTAGAGCCCTACTTGTATCCACTGTCTTATCAAGCGGATAATGCGCTTGTCCCTCACCCGATGCTCTAAAAACATGATCAGCCACTCATGTTCGACCTGTTCGAAGAATTTCCGAATATCCAGATCCAGCACCCAGTTCACCGGATTACGTTTGATTCCCACCGTCAGAGCATCCAATGCATCATGTTGGCTTTTCAAAGGTCGGTAACCGTAAGAAAAACCACGGAAATCATTCTCGTAAATCCCCTCCAATACCTTGACTACCGCCTGCTGGACTATCTTATCTTCCAGACAGAATACACTGATCGGACGCTCACCACCGTCAGCTTTCGGAATCATTATCCTTCTGGCCGCTCGGGGGCGATAGCTTCCTTTATGTAATCGTTCGTGCAAGGATGCCAGCCGGTTATCCAAATCCCGCTGATAGGTTTGCCATGTAACACCATCTACCCCCGCTGCCGACCTCCGTTTCAATTGAAAGAAACAGTCTTTCAACAGATAAGGTGTAATATGGTGAAACAAGGCCGTGAACTGTAAACGACGATCCTTTGCCGCAGCCTGACGTATACCCAACAGATTGGACATAGTGCTATTCCCGCGCTGAGTCGGGTCACGGACATCCTGTTGGATATTCCTCTTGGTCAAACCCCTTTCCTCCACAACCTCCGCCACAGATCTCTCTGCTTTGTTCGGCGCTTCTCAGGTACTATGGGCTTGTCCGACTTCCTGCCGACGACAATAGGCGTATGGCTATTAACCTTCCCTACTGCGCCTCCTATGGCTAAACAGGAGAAACCAGCAGGATCTCCCGGCTCTTGTAGATTAAGAGGGCACAAGATGCGTACCTGCATGCACAAGGTCTCCGACTGCGCGAGGCCCACAGGTCACTTGCGGTGTAGTGCAACCTGCAATATTGCTTTCTGCATCGATTAACAACATCAGCACCTCGGATTATTGGATTTCACAGCTCAATACTTAGCCTACAGGCTCCCCTGCCAACGCTTCACCGGATACCTTACGATATACGGCGCATGACTCGAGGCTGGGGCGACCCGCCAGTCTTACCCCACAGGGACTTTCACCCTTAACATCTTGCCGATTTATCTCGGCACACTAACCGCCAAAATAACCCACGTCCTACCCCGCTGAGATTTGATCGTGGATCATAAAGCCTCTGATTACATGGAGGCTCCGATACCACCTCAGAAACCACTAAAGAACAATGGCTGCAACAGATCGAAGCCTGGCATAACTCCGGGCTTAGCCAAAAAGCCTGGTGCCGACAAAATGGCGTCAGACCATCACAGCTTGGTTATTGGAAAAAGATGCTGTGGGCCGGGAACGCGCCTGCTTCATCATCAAATACCCGTACAGCCTTTTTACCTGTGTCACTGGCTCAGCGTCAGGATCAAACTGGCCAGGCATCCTCAGTCTTAACAGTCTCACTGCCTAATGGTTTGAGTGTTTCTGGTATTGACCACAATAATCTGACCCTGGCTGGACAATTGATCGGGTTACTGCAATGAATCAGCCTGTCATGCGCCCGTCGTCCACTTTGTCTGCGGTCTACCTTTACCGGGATCCCATCGATTTTCGAAAGTCCTTCAAGGGGCTGGCGGTCCTGGTCGAGCAGGAGCTTGGGCATAATCCTTTTGACGGCCATCTCTATGCCTTCACTAATCGCCACCGCAATAAAATCAAATGCCTGTTCTGGGAAGACAATGGCTTTGTACTTTATTACAAGAGCCTGGCAGACGATAAATTCCACTGGCCCAAACCCGATGACGAGCTGATAACCTTAACGGGCCAGCAGCTCAATTGGTTGCTGGATGGCTACAATCTTAATGCCATGAAACCCCATAAAAAAAGGCATTATGATAGCTGTTTTTAGTCTGAAAACTCAGACAGTTATGGTAAAATGACGGCCATGAAATCACTCATTCATACCGTCAGTCATCAGCCAAAATCCGCCTTGAGTTTACTGGTCGGAAATGCTGGAACAGCCCTGGATCTGGAGGCCTAGCTTGAGGCCATCCAGACCATCGACAGTGTCATTCTTGAAAAAGACAGCGCCCTTCTTGAAAAAGACAATGCTCTTCTTGAGAAAGACGACATTATCCAGAAAAAGTCCATCGTCAT
>NZ_JBLYNV010000100.1:0-10930 GCF_049310165.1 Endozoicomonas sp. ALE010
ACTTCAAATGCATGACGGCAAGGCCGCTCATGATCGCATCATGAAGCGGGATTGCATCCTGACTCTTCCTTGGTCGGAAATCCGGTATTTTTGCAGCTTCTTTAGAAACGATGCTGATCAGTTTTTCGGCAACTGTCTTTCGATTAGATGGAGGCACAGTAAACAACAGTAGTCATGTAATGCAGGATATTTTACCTGATATTCTGCGATTTCAGAACTGCCGGATCTGTCTAAAAGCTTTGGTATTATTGACCATAATCAATTTAGCGGGAATTGCTGGCCAATCATTCTCTCTGGCAATGGTGAGGCTGGTTGGGTTTCCCGGCTGACGGTTAAGAACCTGTTTACTCTCTCTAAAGCGGCCAATAATACGATGACTCTAACGCTCCCAGATAGTCGGCAGTTCTCTGTTATCTTTTTGAACGGTCTAACGGTGTTCCTTTAGAGGCACAGCAAGTTTTACTGTTTGCCTATCCAGAGGACAGAGACCAATACCTTATGACCCTTCGATTACTGACCGTTCACTCAGGGTGAGATAGGTTCGATCGGGACTGAAAATATTCCTTCAGTTTGACAACTGAAAAGCGGGGAGGCAGAACCTTCTGAATTTTTACTGGAACTCTGGGTCGTTTCAGTTAAATTAGAAGTCAGTGGTAAATTACCTGAGTTTTTAGCTGAATTGACTGACTGAAGATACCGCTCTCTTGCGATCACAGCTTGCTCTTTTGCTTCTTTCTTGTTGGAGGTTTGTATTTTGATTCTTTTGTAGGTATTTATATAGATCTTTTGTCCCTCAGCGTAAGCGGGATCTTTGCGAAGTTCCCTTTGGCGCTCCCTTTCGCGCTCGGCGAAAGCGGGATCTGTCTGGTAGCGCTCCCTTTTGCTCTTCCTTTGGCGCTCGGCGAAAGCGGGATCTGTCTGGTAGCGCTCCCTTTTGCTCTTCCTTTGGCGCTCGGCGAAAGCGGGATCTGTCTGGTAGCGCTCCCTTTGGCGCTCCCTTTCGCGTTGGGCGTAAGCGGGATCTTTGCGAAGCTCCCTTAGGTGCTCCCTTAGGCGCTCCCTTTTGCTCTCCCTTAGGCGCTCCCTTAGGCGCTCCCTTAGGCGCTCCCTTTTGCGCTCGGCAAGTGAAGAACTGCCATCAATATTAACTTTTGCCTGGGTGGTTCGGTTATCACGTGTAGCTTGGTGCATGCATAACGGATTAACGACAGCAACTGGTCGTAAATCTTGTGAATTATGAATTACGACAGGAAGATTAGTTAACTGTAAACCTGAGCTTGTATGATTCGCTGTTGTTTGCTCTCTAATTTCAAACTTGTCCCACGATATTAGCTGCTGAAAGGGAGTACTCGGTGTTGGTAATAATGGATTTTTAACGGATTCATAATCATGCTGGTAAGGAACATATTCATTAAGAATGGGTTGTTGTATCTCTTGAATACCTGTTCCAGAAGCGCTTTCTGAATCGAAGTTTGTTAGAGATTCAATATTATATTGATTCAATGAATAAGAACGATCAGCTTCATTCTGATATGTGTCTGGTCCGCTATTATAAATAGGAATAGGGTTCAGCACTTGAACTGGTATGCCTTGATAAATAGGCTGCTGTTCGGTGGCACCGAATTTCTGTTCTTGATTTAATAAACCTGATGCGCTGGAACAAAGATAATAAAAATAAGCATCGTATGAAGGAAATTGATTGGTTTGATTCATTGAATTATCGAATTACTGAATTACTGAATTACTGAATTACTGAATTACATCTTAAGACCACGCCTTCTTATAAAAGTTCCTCTCTTTCACAAATTATCCTTTATTTATGTCAACCAGACATAAGGATTTGCTATGTCTATCAGAATGTTTCTGTCTTGTTATTCAATACCGATAGCCAAGCCGACGAACGCCTCGATGCCAGAGATCGGATCGGGTGTTCAGCCTGATTGATGTTAGCTCTGAAGATTATGAGCAATTGGGAAGCCGTATTGATTCATTCTCTTCCAGAAACACTCCCAGTGACCGGATGAACAGACCAATGCTCTGAGGGTAAGCAGCATGGAAGCTCCTTCTTCCTTCCAACGCATTCCTGACCGACACATTCGCTGCTTCACCAATATTTTACAAGCTGCTTCAGTGACGCCTGAACCAATTCAGGGACATGGTAAAAATCCAGCACCTGCTACGAGACAAAAGGCTCAAGGAACGTCCAGTTATCCGGGGCTCCATCAGCTACTCCAACGTATGTCGCATTAGGGTACTGTTTTTTGATTTTCTCGATTTCTCCGGTATAGCGACGGATAAATGTTTGTTTATCCTTTCCAGACAAGACTTCTGGCAAGGCCTGGGCAAAGAAAGTTGAGGCTGAAATGCTGCGACAGGCTGAGCAGGTGTATTTGCTCTATAAAGACTTTTTGCAAATGTACAATAAACACCAGTCTGTGTCAGTGGTAACTCACCTGAGTTTTAGCTGAATTGACTGACTGATGATAAGGTTTTTTGCGCTCCCTTTGGCACTGGGTGTAGCGGGATCTTTGCGAAGCTCCCTTTGTCACTCCCTTTGGCGCTCAGCGTAAGCGGGATCTGTCTGGTAGCGCTTCCTGGCGATCCCTTTGGCGCTCGGCGTAAGCGGGATCTGTCTTGTAGCGCTCCCTTTGGCGCTCCCTTTCGCGCTCGGCGTAAGCAGGATCTGTCTGGTAGCGCTCCTTTTTGCGCTCCCTTTCGCGCTCGGCGTAAGCGGGATCTTTGCGAAGCTTCCTTTGGCGCTCCCTGTTGCGCTCCCTTTGGCGCTCGGCATAAGCGGGATCTGTCTGGTAGCGCTCCCTTTGGCGCTCCCTGTTGCGCTCTCTTTGGCGCTCGGCATAAGCGGGATCTGTCTGGTAGCGCTCCCTTTGGCGCTCCCTGTTGCGCTCCCTTTGGCGCTCGGGGTAAGCGGGATCTTTGCGAAGCTCCCTTTGGCATTCAATATGTGAAGAATTTTCATCAACAGCTTCTTCGTCTTGAATCGCAGGAGATATATATTGTTGAAGATGTTCACTTTTCAATCGTCGGGTAATAATCGCAATCGGCGCTGTAGATTTAGAGAAATTACCAATGCCGTCTTGTTTAGGAATTTGGATGGGTGAATTAAGTTTGGTATCAACATCTGTTGAGTTTTGCGAGATTGATTGAACACCCTTTGTTATGGAGTATATCGAAAAAGTTTTATTTTCAGGGTCATATTCTGCAACCTGATAATTTTCCAGTAGTATAGCTACTGGAATTGCAGGAGAATCGTTATAGCCAGTTTGATTTTGTACAGCGAAATCTTTCAACCATTTTTTTTTATGATTTAAATATCCTTGATTATCTGAACTTGTAGATTGGTCAGTCATGTCATGGTTAGTTACAGGTAGTCCAACTTCAGTAACCATTCGGGAGAAAACCTGACCTGTTGCACCAGATTCAGCTAAAGATATGCTTGGAATATTAGAAAGGCCATTAGGGGCTGGACTTAATTGAGAAGAAGTTGGTCTATCCATTGAATTATTGAGTTATTGAATTACAGTTTAAGACCACGCTTTCTTATAAAAGTTCCTCCCTTTCGCCACTCATTAACCTTATATCCATGTCAATCAAGCATAAGGAATTGCTATGGCTATTACTAATAGCGACGTAAAACTCTTCGCAAGTCAGCGCCTCACAGATGTGGAAGACGGTGGGGGGCGCGTTACTGGCAGCGAGGTCATTGATGGAAACATCAATAATCTCTTTCTTCGATTGCTGACCTTTACTAAGGAATAGTCCCGAAATAATTTCCCGGTTTCCCCTGAGGCTATAAAACTGAGATAATGGCCTCAGCGCCACGAAGTACAGGAAGCTACCTTGAGCCATTACTCCCCGCAAGTCGCCATCCAGATGATCAAGTTCTACAAGACTCTCAACGAACGTGACCATTCAGTTAGATAAAATTCTCCCAAAATGGAACTATAGAGCTATCCCTGAAACTGGGCGAAATGAGGAAGTTATTTCGGGACTATTCCTTAAAGGCACAGCAAGTTTTACCGTTTGCCTATCCAGAGGACAGAGACCAATACCTTATGACCCTCCGATTATTGACCGTTCACTCAGGGTGAGATAGGTTCGATCGGGACTGAAAATATTCCTTCAGTTTGACAACTGAAAAGCGGGGAGGCAGTACCTTCTGAATTTTTACTGGAACTCTGGGTCGTTTCAGTTAAATTAGAAGTCAGTGGTAAATCACCTGAGTTTTTAGCTGAATTGACTGACTGAAGATACCGCTCTCTTGCGATCACAGCTTGCTCTTTTGCTTCTTTCTTGTTGGAGGTTTGTATTTTGATTCTTTGGTAGGTCTTTATATAGATCTTTTGTCCCTCGGCGTAAGCGGGATCTTTGCGAAGCTCCTTTGGACCTCCCTTTTGTGCTCCCTTTCTCGCTGGACGTAAGCGGGATCTTTGCGAAGCTCACTTTGGCGCGCCCTTTGACGCCTGGCGTAAGCGGGATCTGTCTGGTAGCGCTCCCTTTTGCGCACCCTTTCTCGCTCGGCGTAAGCGGGATCTGTCTGATAGCGCTCCCTTTTGCGCTCTCTTTCGCGCTGGACGTAAGCGGGATCTTTGCGAAGCTCCCTTTGGCGCTCGACGTGAGTGAGATCTTTCTGGTAGCGCTCCCTTTGGTGCTCTTTTTTGCGCTCGGCAAGTGAAGAACTGACATCAACATTGACTTCTGCCCGGATTGTTTGGTTATCACTTGTAGCTTGATGCATGTATAACGGATTAACGACAGCAACTGGCCGTAAATCTTGTGAACTATGAATGTCGGCAGGAAAATTAGTTAACTGTAAACCTGAGCTTGTATGATTCGCTGTTGTTTGCTCTCTAATTTCAAGCTCGTCCCACGATATTAGCTCCTGAAAGGGAGTGCCTGGTGTTAGTAATAATGGATTTTTAATGGGTTCATAATCACGCTGGTAAGGAACATATTCATCAAGAATTGATTGTGGTATCTCTGGAATATCTATTCCAGAAGCGTTTTCTGAATCGAAGTTTGTTAGGGATGTAATAATATATTTATTCAATGAATAAGAATGATCAGCTTCATTTTGATATGTATCTGGTCCGCAATTGTAAATAGGAAGAGGGTTCAGAACTTGAACTGGTATGCCTTGATAAACAGGCTGCTGTTCGATGGTACCAAATTGCTGTTCTTGATCTACTAAACCTAATGCAGTGGAACAAAGATAAGAAAAAGAAGCATCGAATGAAGGAGGTTGATTGGTTTGATCCATTGAATTATTGAACTATCAAATTACAGATTAAGACCACGCTTTCTTATAAAAGTTCCTCCCTTTCGCCACTCGTTCACCATTTATTTATATCAACCAAGCATAAGGAGAAGACGGTGGCGGTCGGCTTACTGGCAGCGAGGTCATTGATGGAAACATCAATAATCTCTTTCTTCGATTGCTGACCGTTCACTAAGGCCGAGAGGGATCGATCGGGACTGTAAATATTCCTTCAGCTTGACGACTGAAAAGCGGGGGGCAGCACCTTCTAAATTTTTACTGGAACTCTGGGTCGCTTTAGCTAAATTAGAAGTCAGTGGTAAATCACCTGAGTTTTTAGCTGAATTGACTGACTGAAGATACCGCTCTCTTGCGATCACAGCTTGCTCTTTAGCTTCTTTCTTGTTGGAGGTTTGTATTTTGATTCTTTGGTAGGTCTTTATATAGATCTTTTGTCCCTCGGCGTAAGCGGGATCTGCCTGGTAGCGCTCCCTTTGGCGTTCCCTTTCGCGCTCGACGTAAGCGGGGTCTGTCTGGTAGCGCTCCCTTTTGCGCTCCCTTTGGCGCTTGGCGTAAGCGGAATCTGTCTGGTAGCGCTCCCTTTTGCGCTCCCTTTCGCGTTCCCTTTCGCGCGCGGCGTAAGCGGGATCTTTGCGAAGCTCCCTTTTGCGCTCCCTTTGGCGCTCCCTTTTGCGCTCTCTTTTGCGCTCTCTTTTGCGCTCGGCAAGTGAAGAACCGCCCTCAACATTAACTTCTGCCCGGGTTGTTTGATTATCACTTGTAGTTTGGTGTATGCATAACGGATTAACGACAGCAACTGGCCGTAAATCTTGTGAGCTATGAATTCCGGCAGGAAGATTAGTTAACTGTAAACCTGAGCTTGTATGATTCGCTGTTGTTTGCTCTCTAATTTCAAGCTCGTCCCACGATATTTGCTCCTGAAAGGGAGTGCCTGGTGTTAGTAATAATGTATTCTTGACGGATTCATCATTAGGCTGGTAAGAGACATATTCATTAAGAATAGATTGTGCTATCTCTGGAATATCTGTTCCAGAAGCGTTTTCTGAATCGAAGTTTGTTAGAGATTCAATATTATATTGAATCAATGAATTAGAATGATTGGCTTCATTTTGATATATATCTGGTCCGCAATTGTAAATAGGAATAGGGTTCTGCACTTGAACTGGTATGCCTTGATAGATAGGCTGCTGTTCGGTGGTACTAAATTGCTGTTCTTGATCTACTAAACCTAATGAGCTGGAAAATAGATAAGAAAAAGAAGCATCGAATGAAGGATGTTGATTGATTTGATCCATTGAATTATTGAACTATTGAATTACAGATTAAGACCACGCTTTCTTATAAAAGTTCCTACCTTTCGCCACTCATTCACCATTTATTTATGTCAACCAAGCATAAGGAATTGCTATGGCTATCAGAATGTTTCTGTCTTGTCATTCAATACTGACAGCCAAACCGATGAGCGCCTCGATGCCAGAGACCGGATCGAGAGTTATTTGGTTCCGGGCATTAAGGCATCATGGGAGCTGGTGGGCGATCAGCTGGAAGGGCAGGGTGCCGTTGTCGGCTATCAGCGGGAGGAATGGGCGGTGTCTGAAATTGGCGAGGTCTATTAGCTGACAACGCTATATGAGACAGTCAGTCAGTTCATCCGTATTACAGCCGTTGATTATTCCACTGAGATTTTTACCTATTTCGCTGGAGCGTAGTATATCGATTTTACCCGGCGAAAGTTGGAAATGCAGATTAGCGCACCTTTGGTGACGAAATTTATTGGGGCATCTCCCGTTCCCGGTGAGCCGGAGGAGGCAAGCTAATAATGAGAGAACGCAAGCTCTTAAAGACTGCCAGGGGAGCGCAGACTTATCTACCCCACGCACCGTTTACAAACCCCGCAGCGTATTATCCGGCTCGAATATCCGGGGGGCGATGTGAATGTTGGGGTAACACCGGGGGATGAAACCAAACTGCTGGATGCCCTGAAAAATGCAGGTATGAGGACGGTCTGATGCAACTGGATACCATTACTCTTCCAGATGATCTGCTCTGGATCAATGAATTTGAATGGAACCCGGTAGAGCAAACCACCGACGCAGCCTGGCCGGGGCTTTATTGGTACAGGAAGGCCAGTTAGTTCATGGCCGTTCTATTGTTCTTTCTGGTAATGGCGAGGCCGGTTGGGTTTCCCGGCTGACGGTCAAGAGCCTCTTTGCTCTCTCCAAGGCGGTTAGTAAAACAATGACGTTGAGGCTCCCAGATAACAGGGAGTTTTCCGTTATCTTTGATCGGTCAAACGGGGCTCCCATTGAGGCACAACAGCTTATGCCGTTTGCCTACCCGGACGATAGCGACCAATACCTTCTTACCCTTCGATTGCTAACCGTTCACTAAGGCTGAGTGGGGGCGATCGGGACTGTAAATATTCCTTCAGCTTGACGACTGAAAAGTGGGGGGCAGTACCTTCTGAATTTTTACTGGAACTCTGGGTCGTTTCAGTTAAATTAGAAGTCAGTGGTAAATCACCGGAGTTTTTAGCTGAATTGACTGACTGACGATGCTGCTTTTTACGCTCCCTTTCGCGCTCGGCGTAAGCGGGATCTGTCTGGTAGCGCTCCCTTTTGCGCTCCCTTTCGCGCTCTAAGTAAGCAGGATCTTTGCGAAGCTCCCTTTTGCGCTCCCTTTTGCGCTGCCTTTCGCGCTCGGCGTAAGTGGGATCTGTCTGGTAGCGCTTCCTTTTGCGCTCCCTTTCGCGCTCGGCGTAAGCGGGATCTTTGCGAAGCTCCCTTTTGAGTTCCCTTTGGCGCTTGAGGTAAGCGGGATCTTTGCGAGGCTCCCTTTGGCGCTCTCTTTTGCGCTCGGCAAGTGAAGAACTGCTATCAACATTAACTTCTGCCTGGGTTGTTTGGTTATCACTTGTCGCTTGGTGCATGCATAACGGATTAACGACAGCAACTGGCCGTAAATCTTGTGAACTATGAATTCCGGCAGGAAGATTAGTTAACTGTAAACCTGAGCTTGTATGACTCGCTGTTGTTTGCTCTCTAATTTCAAGCTCGTCCCACGATATTATCTGCTGAAAGGGAGTACCTGGTGTTAGTAATAATGGATTTTTAACGTGTTCATAATCATTCTGGTAAGGAACATATTTATCAAGAATAGATTGTGGTATCTCTTGAATACCTGTTTCAGAAGCGTTTTCTGAATCGAAGTTTGTTAGAGATTCAATGTGGTATTTAATCAATGAGTTAGAATGATTAGCTTCATTTTGATATGTATCTGGTCCGCTATTGTAGATAGAAATGGGGGTCAGCGCTTGAACTGGTATGCCCTGATAAATAGGCTGCTGTTCGGTTGTACCAAATTGCTGTTCTTGATCTACCAAGCCTAATGCACTGGAACAAAGATAAGAAAAAGAAGCATCGAATGAAGGAAGTTGATTGATTAGATTCATTGAATTATTGAACTATCGAATTACAGATTAAGACCACGCTTTCTTATAAAAGTTCCTCCCTTTCGCCACTCATTCACATTTATTTATGTCAACCAAGCATAAGGATTTGCTATGGCGATTACTAATAGTGACGTAAAACTCTTCGAAAGTCAGCGCCTCACCGATGAAGAAGACGGTGGCGGTCGAGTGACCGGTAACGAGGTCATTGATGGCAACGTCAATAATCTCTTTCAAGACATTTCCCGGATTGACCGAACCATTGGTGATGTGGCTTTGCGTAAGGCGTTTATCGGGATCAGCACCGACAACAATGACATTTACCTTGGAGGCCATTTGATCCTGACCGAGCCTCCCAAGGATCAGAATGTTTCTGTCTTGTTATTCAATACTGACAGCCAAACTGACGAGCGTCTCGATGCCAGAGACCGGATCGAGAGTTATGTGGTTCCGGGCCTTAAGGCATCGTGGGAGCTGGTGGGCGATCAGCTGGAAGGGCAGCGATCCGTTGTCGGCTATCAGCGAGAGGAATCGGCGGTTCCTGAAATTGGCGAGGTCTATAAGCTGACAACGCCAGATGAGACAGTCAGCCAGTTCATCCGTATTACTGCCGTTGATTATTCCGTTGAGTCTTTTACCTATAACAACGGGCAGGAGTATATAGATTTTACCCGGCGGAAAGTGGAAATGGAGATCAGCGCTCCTTTGGTGACGACCTTTGTCGGAGCGCCACCAGTGCCGGGGGAGCCAGAGGAAGAAACCAGCCGCATTCAGGAAACGCAGATAGCCGATACCAGCCGTTACTATGGCATCCAGTCTATGAGTGCCAATATTACCGCAGGTGACCTTAAGGTAAAGGCTGAGAGTGTTTATGCGCCTTTGGTGCCGAGTGCCAAGGTCGAAAGCCCATTACTGGATCAATATGGCGGCTATACCGGCAAGACCGTGGTGGCGACTTCGGCCAGTAACCGATCAGTCAGTTGTCGCTTTGTTCATATCACTGGCACCCAGAGCCGCACCTATCTGCAGCGGGGATTTTTGCCCGGAACCCTGACCCTTTCGGTGGATGGCGGCACCTTTGAAGATAACGGCACAGGCAATCTGATCCATAAAAGCGGCACCAACAATTACACCAAGATGACCGTGGATTATGACCTTGGGGAAGTAAACGTCTGGCGAGTAAGCGGAGTTCTTTCGGCCTCCGGTAATGCGACTTATCAGCCAGCGGTGGGAATGACGGGCTCAGCGATCAGTGGTGCTATCCCAATCACAAACCAGAACCGGGGCTTCAACTACACCCTGAATATGGCCGAGGCCAAGCCAAGGCCGGGGACGCTGGTGGTCAGCTATATCGCCCTCGGCAAATGGCAGGATATCCGGGATTCCGGTAATGGACAGATGACTGGTTCTGGAACTGGCACCATCCTCTTTGCAACCGGCTCGGCGGCAATTACCCTCGATGCTTTGCCCGATCCAGACAGTGCCATTGTTCTCAGCTATGTGGCTCAGAATGATGATGAGGTGACGATCAGAACCGGCTCGGTGCCGGTGGATGATATGACCTTCCGGCATACTGTTCAGAAGCCCGGTATCAAGCCCGGTTCCATGACTGTGACGTATATTTCATCCGGTGGTAATAAAACCCTGACTGATCAGGGCAATGGCCTGCTGACGGGCGATGGCAGCGGCGCTATTCATTACGCTCCCGGCGAGCTGAGTTTTAAGCTGGACAACCTGCCTGATAGCGGAACCGAAATACAGCTGACTTATGAAGAAGGCACCAGTGCTGGTGGCGAGGTTATTGTTACGGTGGACAATCTGGGCGTAATGAGCGGCACCATACCCGGAGCGCCTTTATTGCCCGGTTCTATCCAGCTGCAATTTCTGGTTAAGCAGCTGTCCAATGTACCCAACGGTGCAAGACTTGAAGATGATTGGACAACCTACCAGTCCACCAGAAACGTTGCCAAACAGATCAGCGATGATACATCGGGTGGCTGGCGGGGAGTAACCGGCAGCATTAATTACCAGACCGGGGCGTTTACCATTCTGGCATTGGAGAATTACAACTATCCAGAATGGCGGGTAAGAACTTATGGTGGCAATGGTCGTATCAGGGAGGTTGAGGTCACCAATGTACCCAAAGTTCAAACCTTTACTGGCAATACCATTACGGCCATTGCACA
>NZ_JBLYNV010000101.1:0-10581 GCF_049310165.1 Endozoicomonas sp. ALE010
GATTTTGCGTATTTACTACTGGTACCAGCAGAACTTCTATCCATAATTATATTTCATTAATTCATGAAAATATAAAAAGCAGACTGCTGTTTTGTTCAGAAGTTCATTTTGCTGAAACGTTTATAAACGTAAACAGCTGGGGAAATACATCTACTCCTGATGCCACCAATCCATTATTTTCAAATCCTCCGGGGCGAGGTGTATGGGCAACAAGTGTTCAACGCTGGCATTCTTTACCGGAATGTGAAAGAGGTTCTTGAGTCATGATGGGAGGAAGGCAATTACTGGCTATTTGTTTTCTTCCTTTTTTCGGGTTTACCGGTTTGCTCCTCTGAATGTTCTTCTGCTGTTAAGTAACCTTGATCTGAGGGTTGCCTGCCTTTATCAGCAGTAACGTATGCCTCATCTGCCCACCTTCTTTTAAGTGATACAGAGCCATGGCGTTGTGACGAGATGTCTACCCTGGCCTTTATTTGATCAATACATCGTTTCATTGAATTCCGGTTCCAAAGCATGTTAATCGGGATTTCAATGACCTCAAATCCTGCTTTTTGCAACAGTGCGATTTTAAGCAGAGTCGAACCCTTCCTTGTGTTGAAATCACCACCCACATAATGAGAGGGTCCCTGAATTTCAATTACCATGTTGTGATCTGGCAGTAGCAGGTCAACTGGAGATAATGAATTCAGACTCTTTTCTTCTTCAATCCTCAAAGATGGAATGCATGACTGGAGTTGATTGCGAAAGTCGGATTGACGTTTTGAAACGATCGCATGGTAATGGGTGACGAACGGACATGGTCTCCCAAGCCAACTTGCGGCCATCGCGATGGTGTGTTGATCCTCTTCATTGTCCGGGGATGTGTTTTCCAGACGAATAAACAGGTCATGCATGTGCTTTTCCAGCACGTTACCTTTACTGGTATTTGGAACCAGAGATAACCTGGCACAGCATACCATTACTCCCCAAAGGGACATCAATATCGCTTGCTGAGAGAACTGAGGGTTGCCACTGATTTGGTCGACAAGCGTTTTGAACGTGGAGGTTAACACGTCCAGCTCAATGAGTTCGCCCAGTTTCGCCATGGCCCACAGCAGGTTGGCGATATCCTGGGCATTACATTGGTTTTTTTGTGCCTTCACGTGAGGCAACAGCGCCGTCACGGCCACATTGAACTCTGGTGTCTGCTCCTGCCCATGGTCCACCAGTTTCGCCATGGCCCACAGCAGGTTGGCGATCTCCTGTGGTGTTAAGTCAGCTTTCTGTGCGTTCACGCGAGGCAACAGTTCGGCCACGGCCTCGCTGAGCTCTGGTGTCCGCTGCTGCCCGTTGTCCATCAGTTTCGCCATGGCCCAGAGCAGGTTGGCGACACCCTGGGCATTAAATTGGTCTTTCTGAGTGTTCACGTGGGGCAACAGTGCGGTCACAGCCTCTTTGAGACCCGGTGTCTGCTCCTGCCCGTTGTCCACCAGTTTCGCCATGGCCCATAGCAGGTTGGTGACACCCTGTGCTTTAAAATGGTCTTTCTGAGCGTTCACGTGGGGCAACAGTGCGGCCACAGCCTCTTTGAGCCCTGGTGTCTGTTCATGCACTTTGTCCGCCAGTTTCGCCATGGCCCACAGCAGGTTGGCGATATGCTGAGGAAAAAACTGGTCTTTCTGTGCGTTCACGTGGGGCAACAGCGCAGCCACCGCCTCTTTGAACTCTGGTGTCCACGCCTGTCCGTTGTCCACGAGTTTTACCAGGGCCCACAGCAGGTTGGTGATTTCCTGTGGGTTAAAGTTAGCTTTCTGTGCGTTCACGTGGGGTAGCAGGGCGGCCATAGCCTTGTTGAACTCTGGTGTCCGCTCCTGCCCGCTGCCTACCAGTTTCGCCATGGCCCACAGCAGGTTGGCGATATGCTGAGGATTGAATTGGTCTTTCTGTGCGTTCACCCGGGGCAGCAGCGCGGCCACGGCCTCTTTGAGCTCAGGTGTCTGCTTCTGCCCGTTGTCCACCAGTTTCGCCATGGCCCACAACAGGTTGACAATACCCTGTGGTTTAAAGTTAGCTTTCTGTGAGTTTATGTGAGGCAACAGCGCGGCCACAGCCTCGTTGAGCTCCAGTCTCTGCTCCTGCCCATTGTTCGGCAGTTTTGCCATGGCCCACAGCAGGTTGGCGATTCCCCGGGCATCAATATCCCTGTCTCCAGGTGTTTGGTTGCATTTAAATATTATTGCATCCAGTAGCGTTGACAATAAGGCAGCTTGAGTAAGCCTGACACGCTCATCCATGGGTTTATGAGGGGTAAAAACACCTGCTGAAGTCAATGAATGCATTGTTGTCGTCAGGCTTCGCCAATTCCAGCTCCGCGTTGCTGTGAAATTTTGCAGCAAACTGATCAGCTCGCTTTGTTCCGCTCGATTTAACGGTCTTTTAGCAGTTGACGTGTATTTTTTAATTGAACTGGCATATTGACCGTGATTTCTCCCATCATAGCGATGTCCGAAACGATACGATTTACTCACCAGATCATCCATTACTTCTTGTTTAATGAGGGCATTGAAGTCTTGAGCAGGGTTCACTGATCGGAACATTAGATTTTGAGAAGGGCATGCGGCAGAAGAGTGGTAAAATTCATTACGCCCCGGGGCTGTGCGGAGGGTATTATCCCATTGTCTGACTGTGGTATGCCTATATCGCCCACGCCTTGAAGAAGCGGCATGGTCATTTGGTTGGTTGTAATCATTATTTGATCTTGTGTATTGACCACTGATACCAGCAGAGCTTCTATCCATAATTATATTTCATTAATTCATGAAAATATAAAAAGCAGACTGCTGTTTTGTTCAAAAGTTCATTTTGATGAAATGTCTATAAGCGTAAACGGTTGGGGAAACACATCTACTCCTGATGTCATCAATCCGTTATTTTCAAATCATCCGGGCAAAAGGTGTTCAACACTGACATTCCTTTCCGGCATGTGAAAACGGATCTTGACTCATGATAGGAGGAAGGCAATTACTGGCTGTTTGTTTTCTTCCTTTTTGCGGGTTTACCGGTTTGCTCCTCTGAATGTTCTTCTGCAGTTAAGTAACCGTGATCTGAGGGTTGCCTGCCTTTATCAGCAGTAACGTATGCCTCATCTGCCCGCCTTCTTTTAAGTGATACAGAGCCATGCTCCTGTGGCGGGAAGCCTATCTTGGTCTTTATTTGATTAATGTATGGTTTTATTAAATCCTGATTCGAGAGCATGTTAACCGGAATTTCAATGACCTCAAATCCTGCTTTTTGCAACAGTGCGATTTTCAGCAGAGTCGAACCATTCCTGGTTTTGAAATCACCACCCACGTAATGAGAGGGACCCTGAATTTCAATCACCATGTTGTGATCTGGCAATACCAGGTCAACCGGAGGTAATGAGTTCAGACTCTTTTCTTCTTCAATCTTCAAAGATGGAATGCATGATTGGAGTTGATCGAGGAAGTCGGATTGAAGTTTTGAAATGGTTGTTTGGTAATGGGGGACGACCGGACACGGTCTCCCAAGACAACTTGCGGCCATGGCAATGATGGATTGATCCTCTTCATTATCCGGGGATATATTTTCAAAGCGAGTAAACAGGTCATCCATGTGCTTTTCAAGCCAATTATTTTTATTGGTATTGGAGACTAAAGACAACCTGGCACAGCATACCATTACTCCCCAGAGAGACATCAATACCCCTTGCTGAGAGAGCTGAGGGTTGTCACTGATTCGGTAGACAAGCGATTTGAACGTGGATGTTACCACGTCCAGCTCAATGAGTTCGCCCAGTTTAGCCATGGCCCACAGCAGGTTGGCGATATGCTGAGGTATGAATTGGTCTTTGTTTGCGTTCACGTGGGGCAACAGCGAGGCCACGGCCTCTTTGAGCCCTGGCGTCCGCTCCTGTCCGTTGTCCACCAGTTTCGCCATGGCCCACAGCAGGTTGGCGATATGCTGAGGAATAAATTGGTCTTTGTTTGCGTTCACGTGGGGCAAAAGCGCGGCCACGGCATCGTTGAGCCCTGGTGACCACTCCTGCCCGTTGTCCACCAGTTTCGCCATGGCCCACAGCAGGTTGGCGATTTCCTGTGGTTTAAAATTAGTTTTCTGTGCGTTCACGTGGGGCAACAGCGCGGCCACAGCCTCTTTGAGCTCTGCTGTGCGCTCCTGCCCGTTGTCCACCAGTTTCGCCATGGCCCACAGCAGGTTGGTGATTGCCTGTGGTGTAAAGTTAGCTTTCTGTGCGTTCACGTGGGGCAATAGCGCGGCCACGGCCTCGTTGAGCCCTGGTGTTTGCTTTTGCCCGTTGTCCACCAGTTTCGCCATGGCCCACAGCAGGTTGGCGATACCCTGTGGTGTAAAGTTTGCTTTCTGTGAGTTCACGAGGGGCAACAACACGACCACAGCCTCTTTGAGCTCTGCTGTGCGCTCCTGCCCGTTGTCCACCAGTTGGCCATGGCCCACAGCAGGTTGGTGATTGCCTGTGGTGTAAAGTTAGCTTTCTGTGCGTTCACGTGGGGCAACAGCGCGGCCACGGTCTCGTTGAATTCTGGTGTCTGTTCCTGCCCGTTGTCCACCAGTTTCGCCATGGCCCACAGCAGGTTGGTGATTCCCAGGGCATTAAATTGGTCTTTCTGTGCGTTCACGTGGGGCAACAGCGCGGCCACAGCCTCTTTGAGCCCTGGTGTCGGCTCCTGCACTTTGTCCACCAGTTTCGCCATGGCCCACAGCAGGTTGGCGATACCCTGGGGAATAAATTGGTCTTTTTGTGCGTTCACGTGGGGCAACAGCGCGGCCACGGCCTCTTTGAGTTCTGGTGTTTGCTCCTGCCCGTTGTCCACCAGTTTCGCCATGGCCCACAGCAGGTTGGCAATACCCTGGGCATTAAACCGGTCTTTATATACTTTTACTTGGGGCAACAGCGCGGCCACGGCCACTTTGAGCTCTGGTGTCTGCTCCTGCCCGTTGTCCACCAGTTTCGCCATGGCCCACAGCAGCTTGGCGACACCCTGGACATTAAATTGGTCATTCTGTGCGTTCACGTTGGTCAACAGCACGGCCACAGCCTCTTTGAGCCCTGGTGTCTGCTGCTGGCCGTTGTCCACCAATTTCGCCATGGCACACAGCAGGTTGGCAATACTCTGGGTATTAAACCGGTCTTTATGTGCTTTTACTTGGGGCAACAGCGCGACTACGGTCTCGTTGAACTCTGGTTTCTGCTGCTGGCCGTTGTCCACCAATTTCGCCATGGCCCACAGCAGGTTGACGATATGCTGAGGGTTAAATTGGTTTTTTTGTGCGTTCACGTAGGGCAACAGCGCGGCCACGGGCTCGTTGAACCCTGGTGTATGCTGCTGGCCAATGTCCACCAGTTTCGCCATGGCCCACAGCAGGCTGGCGATTTCCTGGGGTTTAAAATGAGCTTTTTGTGCGTTTACATGGGGCAACAGCGCGGCCACTGCATCATTGAGCTCTGGCGTCCGTTCCTGCCCGTTGTCCACCAGTTTTGCCATGGCCCATAGCAGGTTGGCGATTCCCTGTGGTGTAAAGTTAGCTTTCTGAGCATTCACATGGGGCAACAACGCGGCCACGGCCTCTTTGAGCCCTGGTGTCCGCTCCTGCCCGTTGTCCACCAGTTTTGCCATGGCCCACAGAAGGTTGGTGATTTCCTGTGGTTTAAAGTGAGCTTTCTGTGCGTTCACGCAGGGCAACAGCGCAACCACAGCCTCATTGAGCTCTCGCGTCTGCTCCTGCCCGTTATCCACCATTTTCGCCATGACCCACAGCAGGTTGGCGACCCCCTGGGGCTTAAATTGGTCTTTCTGTGCTTTCACGTGGGGCAACAGCGCTGCCACGGCCTCTTTGAGCCCTGGCGTCCGCTCCTGTCCGTTGTCCACCAGTTTCGCCATGGCCCACAGCAGGTTAGTGATTTCCTGAGCACCAATATCCCTGGCTTCAGGTTTTTGGTTGCACTTGAATATGATTGCATCAAGCAGCGTTGACAGTAAGGCAGCCTGAGTAAGCTTAACACGCTCATCCAAGGGTCTATGAGGGGTAAAAACACCCGCTGAAGTAAATGAGTGCAGTGTTGTTGTCAGGCTTCGCCAATTCCAGCTCCGCGTTGCCGTGAAATTTTGCAGCAAACGCATCAGCTGGCTTTGTTCAGCTCGATTTAACGGTCTTTTAGCAGCTGACGTGTATTTTTTAATTGAACTGGCATATTGACCGTGATTTCTTCCATCATAGCGATGACCGAAACGATCCGATTTCCTCACCAGACCCTCCATTAATTCTTGTTTAATGAGGGCATTGAAATCTTGAGCAGAGTTCACTGAGCGGAACATTAGATTTTGAGAAGAGCATGCGTCAGACAAGTGGTAAAATTCGTTGCGCCCCGGGGTAGTACGGAGGGGATTATCCCACTGTTCGACTGTGCCATATCTATATTGCCCACGCCTTGAAGAAGCGGCATGGTCATTCGGTTGGTTGTAATCATTATCTGATCTTGTGTATTGACCACTGATACCCGCAGAGCTTCTATCCATAATTATATTTCATTAATTCATGAAAATATAAAAAGCAGACTGCTGTTTTGTTCAGAAGTTCATTTTGCTGAAACGTTTATAAACATAAACAGTTGGGGAGATACATCTATTCCTGATGCCACCAATCCATTATTTTCAAATCATCCGAGGCGAGATGTATGGGCAACAGGTGTTCAACACTGACATTCCTCCCCGGAATGTGAAAACTGTTCTTGAGTCATGATGCGAGGAAGGCAATTACTGGCTGGTTGTTTTCTTCCTCTTTGCGGGTTTACCGGGTTGCTCATCTGAATGTTCTTCGGCAGTCAAGTAACCATGATCTGAGGGTTGCCTGCCTTTATCAGCAGTAACGTATGCCTCATCTGCCCACCTTCTTTTCAGTGATACAGAGCCATGCTCCTGTGGCGGGAAGCCTATCCTGGTCTTTATTTGATCAATGTATGGTTTCATTAAATACTGACTCAAGAGCATGTTAATCGGAATTTCAATGACCTCAAATCCTGATTTTCTCAGCAGTGCGATTTTCAGCAGAGTCGAACCCTTCCTGGTCTTGAAATCACCACCCACGTAATGAGACGGTCCCTGAACTTCAATCACCATGTTGTGATCTGGCAGTAGCAGGTCAACCGGAGGCAGTGAGTTCAGACTCTTTTCTTCTTCAATCTGCAAAGAGGGAAAGCATGATAGGAGTTGTTCGCGGAAGTCGGATTGAGGTTTTGAACTCATTGTCTGGTAATGGGGGACGACCGGACACGGTCTGCCAAGCCAACTTGCGGCCATGGTCATAATGGATTGATACTCTTTATTGTACGGGGATGTATTTTGCAGGCGAGTAAAGAGATCATCCATGTGCTTTTCAAACACGTGATTTTTATTGGCATTGGAGACCAGAAACAACCTGGCACAGCATACCATTACTCCCCAAAGGGACATCAATATCTCTTGCTGAGAGAACTGAGGGTTACCACTGATTCGGCAGACAAGCGATTTGAACGTGGATGTTACCACGTCCAGATCAATGAGTTCGCCCAGTTTCGCCATGGCCCACAGCAGGTTGGCGATATGCTGAGGAATAAATTGGTCTTTCTGTGCGTTCACGTGGGGCAACAGCGCGGCCAGGGCCTCGTTGAGCTCTGGTGTCCGCTCCTGTCCGTTGTCCACCAGTTTCGCCATGGCCCACAGCAGGTTGGCGATATGCTGAGGAATAAATTGGTCTTTGTTTGCGTTCACGTGGGGCAACAGCGCGGCCACGGCATCGTTGAGCTCTGGTGACCACTTCTGCCCGTTGTCCACCAGTTTCGCTATGGCCCACAGCAGATTGGCGATACCCTGTGGTGTAAAGTGAGCTTTCTGTGCGTTCACGTGGGGCAACAACGCGGCCACGGCCTCTTTGAGACCTGGTGTCCGCTCCTGCCCGTTGTCCACCAGTTTCGCCATGGCCCACAGCAGGTTGGTGATATGCTGAGGAGTGAATTGGTTTTTCTGTGCGTTCACGTGGGGCAACAACGCGGCCACGGTCTCGTTGAGTTCTGGTGTCTGCTTCTGCCCGTTGTCCACCAGTTTCGCCATGGCCCACAGCAGGTTGGCAATAGCCAGGGCACTAAATTGGTCTTTCTGTGCGTTCACGTGGGGCAACAGCGCGGCCACAGCCTCTTTGAGCTCTGGTGTCTGCTCCTGCCCGTTGTCTACCAGTTTCGTCATTGCCCACAGCAGGTTGGCGATTTCCTGTGGGTTAAAATTAGCTTGCTGTGCGTTCACGTGGGGTAGCAGTGCGACCACAGCCTCGTTGAGCTCTGGTGTTCGCTCCTGGCCGTTGTCCACCAGTTTCGCCATGGCCCACAGCAGGTTGGCGATTTCCTGTGGTTTAAAGTTAGCTTTGTGTGCGTTCACGTGGGGCAGTAGCGCGGCCAGGGCCTCTTTGAGCCCTGGTGTCTGCTCCTGTCGGTTGTCCGCCAGTTTCGCCATGGCCCACAGCAGGTTGGCGATTGCCTGTGGTTTAAAGTTAGCTTTCTGTGCGTTCACGTGGGGCAATAGCACGGCCAAGGCCTCTTTGAACCCTAATGTCGGCTCCTGTACGTTGTCCAGCAGTTTCGCCATGGCCCACAGCAGGTTGACAATACCCTGTGGTTTAAAGTCAGCTTTCAGAGCGTTTACGTGGGGCAACAGCGCGGCCACGGTCTCTTTGAGTTCTGGTGTTTGTTCCTGTCCGTTGTCCACCAGTTTCGCCATGGCCCACAGCAGGTTGGCGATTTCCTGTGGTTTGAAGTTAGCTTTGTGTGCGTTCACGTGGGGCAGTAGCGCGGCCAGGGCCTCTTTGAGCCCTGGTGTCTGCTCCTGTCGGTTGTCCGCCAGTTTCGCCATGGCCCACAGCAGGTTGGCGATTTCCTGTGGTTTAAAGTTGGCTTTCTGTACGTTCACGCAGGGCATCAGCGTGGCCACGGCCTCGTTAAGCCTTGGTGTCGGCTCCTGTTCGTTGTCCACCAGTTTCGCCATGGCCCACAGCAGGTTGGCGATATGCTGAGGAATAAATTGGTCTTTCTGGACGTTCACGTGGGGTAACAGCGCCGCCACGGCCTCTTTGAGCTCTTGTGTCCACTCATGCCCGTTGTCCATCAGTTTCGCCATGGCCCACAGCAGGTTGGAGATATGCTGAGGAATAAATTGGTCTTTCTGTGCGTTCACCCGGGGCAGCAGCGCGGCCACGGCCTCTTTGATTTCTGGCGTCTGCTTCTGCCCGTTGTCCACCAGTTTCGCCATGGCCCACAGCAGGTTGGTGGTTTCCTGTGGATTAAAGTTAGCTTTCTGTGAGTTCATGTGAGGCAACAGCGCGGCCACCGCCTCGTTGAGCTCCAGTCTTTGCTCCTGCCCGTTGTCCACCAGTTTCGCCATGGCCCACAGCAGGTTGGCGATTCCCCGGGCATCAATATCCCTGTCCTCAGGTGTTTGGTTGCATTTAAATATTATTGCATCAAGTAGCGTTGACAATAAGGCAGCTTGAGTAAGCTTGACACGCTCATCCATGGGTGTATGGGGGGTAAAAACACCCGCTGAAGTAAATGAATGAATTGTGGTCGTCAGGCTTCGCCAGTCCCAACGCCGTGTTACGGTAAAATTTTGCAGCAAACGTATCAGCTGGCTTTGTTCAGCTCGATTTAACGGTCTTTTAGCAGCTGATGTGTATTTTTTAATTGAATTGGCATACAGGCCGTGATTTCTCCCATCATAGCGATTACCGAAACGATCCGATTTACTCACCAGATCATCCATTATTTCCTGTTTGATGAGCGCATTAAAATCTTGAGCAGGGTTTGCTGAACGGCACTGTAGATGTTGAGAAGGGCATACGCCAGAAGAACGGTAAAATTTATTACGCCCCGGGGTAGTGCGTGGGGTATTATCCCACTGTCTGACTGTACCATGTCTATATTGCACACGCCTTGAAGAAGCGGCATGGTCATTCGGTTGGTTGTAATCATTATCTGATCTTGTGTATTGACCACTGATACCAGCAGAGCTTCTATCCATAATTATATTTCATTAATTCATGGAAATATAAAAAGTAGACTGTGGTTCTTTTCATAAGTTCATTTTGCTGGAATGTTGGTAAACGTAAACGGCTGGCGAAATACACCTACTCCTGATGCCATCAATCCGTTATTTTCAAATCATCCGGGTCGAGATGTATGGGCAACAGGTGTTCAACACTGGCATTCCTTCCCGGAATGTGAAAAAGGTTCTTTCGTCATGATGGGGGGAAGGTAATTACTGGCTGTTTGTTTTCTTCCTTTTTGCGGGTTTACCGGTTTGCTTCTCTGAATGTTCTTCGGCAGTCAGGTAACCGTGATCTGAGGGTTGCCTGCCTTTATCAGCAGTAACGTATGCCTCATCTGCCCAGCTTCTTTTAAGTGATACAGAGCCATGCCCCGGAGGCGGTAAGCCTATCCTGGTCTTTATTTGATCAATGTATGGCTTCATTAAATCCTGACTCAAGAGCCTGTTAACCGGAATTTCAATGACCTCAAATCCTGCT
>NZ_JBLYNV010000102.1:0-10203 GCF_049310165.1 Endozoicomonas sp. ALE010
GCTCACCGGAACGGGAGCCACGGTCATCGCTGCGCGCGCCGCGTTCATCTTTCTGGCCACGATCATCCCGGCGTGGGCTGCGATCATCTTTACGCTGACCACGGTCATCCCGACGCTGGCCACGCTCTTCCTGCTTTTCAGGACGGGCCGCCGCTTCATCCGCTTTTGGTGTTTCTTCAGCGGCTTCGCGCTTGACGTAAGTGCGCTTTTTACGTACTTCTACGTTAACCACTTTGTTTTTGCCGGAACTGCCACCAGACACTTTCATGCGGCTGACCGTCTTACGCTTCAGCGTAATCCTGGTCGGCTCAGAACCGGTACCGGCATCACCATGAGTTCGCTTCAGGTGGGCCAGCAGCTGCTGTTTTTCTGCATCGGACACAGACTCTTTGGCGCTGCTTTTGGTGAGACCAGCGTCTTTCATCTGCTGCAACAACCGCTCCACTGGAGCGCCGACCACTGCTGCGAGTTGCTCTACGGTTACATCTGCCATTCACACTTCTCCTCTCAGTGGCCCGCTCAGTTACCCGCTTCTTCAAACCACGGTTTCCGCGCCGTCATGATCAGCTCACCAGCCCGATCTTCATCCATTCCGTCAATATCCAGAAGGTCATCGATCGATTGTTCAGCCAGGTCTTCCATCGTAACGACACCGCGACTGGCCAGCTCATAGGCCAGTTGCTGCTCCATACCTTCCATATTCAGAAGGTCATCAGCAGGCTGGGTACCATCGAGCTTTTCTTCCTGGGCAATGGCCTGAGTCAATAACTGATCCTTGGCCCTTGAGCGCAACTGTTCAACGATATCTTCATCAAAGCCTTCAATGGCCAACATCTCCTCAAGAGGGACGTATGCAATCTCTTCCATGGAGGTAAAACCTTCTGCCACCAGTAGTCCAGCCAGATCATCATCAACATCCAGCTTTTCCCTGAAGGTCTGAACCACACGACCCGCTTCCTGCTGCTGTTTGGCAGCGGCGTCCTCTTCGGTCATGACGTTCAGGATCCAGCCCGTCAGTTCACTGGCAAGGCGGACATTCTGGCCACCACGGCCAATAGCCTGAGCCAGATTATCTTCACTGACCGCAATATCCATCGTGCCCTTGTCTTCATCGACAACGATTGAAGCCACTTCGGCCGGCTGCATGGCATTAATCACGTACTGCACCGGGTTGTCATCGTAAAGCACGATATCAACACGCTCATTGCCCAGTTCACCGGAGACCGCCTGAACACGGGCACCACGCATACCGACACAGGCACCGACCGGATCAATCCGGCCATCATTGGTTTTCACGGCAATCTTGGCCCGTGAACCCGGATCTCTGGCAGCACCTTTGATCTCAATCACTTCTTCTGAAATTTCAGGAACTTCAATACGGAACAGCTCAATCAGCATCGCGGGCGCTGTTCTTGACAGCATCAACTGCGGACCACGCCCCTCAGTGGACACTTCATGGAGCAGGGCCCGAACATGGGCGCTCATTCTGAAGTTCTCGCGGGGCAATACCTGATCTTTCTTTAAAACCGCCTCAGCGTTATTGCCAAGATCAACAATAATGCTGTCACGGGTTGTCTTCTTGACGGTACCGGAAATCAGGGTGCCCATTTTGTCTCGGTACTGCTCAACCATCTGCAGGCGCTCGGCTTCACGCACCTTCTGGACAATCACCTGCTTGGCTGTCTGAGCGGCAATACGGCCAAAGCCTACCGACTCAACCGGTTCTTCCCAGATACCACCAATTTCAAGAGACTCGTCGTGCTCCTTGCCTTCATCCAGAGTCAGATGCATGCCGGGAAACTCAAAATCCTCGTCAGCGACCACAGTCCAGCGACGGAATGTATCGTATTCCCCATTAGCCCGGTTGATCGCAACCCGGATATCCACTTCGGTTTCGTACCGTTTTTTGGTCGCTGTCGCCAGAGCGGTTTCCAACGCCTCAAAGATGACCTCGGGCGGTACTCCCTTCTCATTGGATACGGACTCTACGACCAACAGAATCTCTTTACTCATGCTCTGCCTCGCCTATGCTGAACCAGTCCATGCCTATGGAGCCTGCCGGACTCACTTCTGACCTGCGGAGAAAAGCCTGATCTGGTCACAATCCATGCTGCTTTTCGTCAAATAGCCCTGCTATTCCCCTCAAATCAGCATGAAAAATGTCTCAAATCAGGCTTTTCTCGCTCTGGTCAGCCAAGTCCGACAGGCTCCTGCCAACACATCCCTGGCTGCTAAACCGGGATATCCGCCCGGCCTGAAGGATAATTCAGTCGAACTGTGGTATCACCTGCGCCTTATCGATGCTTTCGATTGGCAACAGAAGCTCATGGCCATCGGCCTCTATAACGACATCCTGATCTTCAATTCCCTTGATGATGCCCCGATACTTTCTGCGCCCTTCAAAAGGCACTCTCAGGCGTATACTGACCGTATGGCCAGTCATCATCTCGTACTGCTCAAGCCGGAACAGCGGCCTGTCCAATCCCGGAGAAGATACTTCCAGGGTATATTCGTCCGCAATTGGGTCTTCTACATCCATAACGGCACTCACCTGACGGCTGACCTTTTCGCAATCTTCCAGGGTGATGCCATCTTCTGCGTCGATATAGACCCGAAGCAGCGAATTCCGCCCACGGGAAACAAACTCAATACCCCAGAGACGGTAATCAAGCGACTCCACGATCGGCTCGATAAGTGTCTCCAGCTGCGACTGCTTACCTGCCACGACTGAATACCTGCCAAAAAAACAAAAAAAGGGCTATAAAGCCCCATATATTCGCACAATGACCAGAACGGCCATCACACATCAATTACTCGCTACCTAACAAAAAACCCCGCAAAGGGGGTTTTTCAGGATTTGGTAGCGGGGGCTGGATTCGAACCAACGACCTTCGGGTTATGAGCCCGACGAGCTACCAGGCTGCTCCACCCCGCATCAAATTGTTCATCAGTATACTTCGGCAAGAGCCAGCTGACAACCTCTCCCCAATATCAAATACACTGACCCTGAAGCAAAGAATCAGCACTGAATTTGACTCACTAATCGTTACAAAAGCTGGCTACAAAACAGTAATGGTAAAGCTCTACACCACAAAAAACCGCTCTATTATCTACCTTTTCCCAGTGCTGTCAACTTGCCCGAAGCACTCCCTGCCATGGCTGGAGAATTTTACCGATTCATCAGATTATCGCTGATCAGGGGTAAAACCGGAGCGGTGCCCGCAATGATGGTTGTGGTTGTTGTGGTACTGAACTTTCCTGAACAGGAAAACTGTCTTTCACATTGGAAAATTTGTTGTTTGTATCATCTTTTGGACCTTTACCGCCTTTCTTCATTAACCCTTGATCATCATGCTCACAGCCTTGTCTTGTTTCACCGCTGTAGGCCCCCCCCCGTCCTGCGGCTGCATACTCTGCATTACGCCTGTCCACAGACACTGATCGTTGATTACCAAGTGAAGTATTGGATTTAAGACTGCCGGGATGGGTTTCCAGATATTCCTTATTGAGACAACCCTGCAAGAATGACTGGTGTTCACCGAGGGTTGTAAAAATTGTTCCCAGAATTTTTTCCTTAGTCAAACCAAAATGGTCAGGATTTTTGTATTTTTTTTCTAACATCTGAACTAATGTCTCGGCTCTACGTTTGCGTGTACGTATTGCTCTTAATTCCTGCATTTCATCCTCCTTAATAACATCCTCCTGATATAAGTAGTTCCAGTATTTGTCTGGCATAAGATTATCTTTGAGATACTCAATTTTACCTTTTTGATACCAGTGATCTTCAATTGACGGTTTATCCCACTCCGAGGTAACTTTACCTGCCGAAGCAAGGCTGGTTTGAGAAACAAAATCAAAAGTGCCGGAGCCTGAAAAATGAGCAGCAGGGCCAGGTATATTGGGGATAAATGACTCACTATCAGTCTCCCGGGGTTGCACAACAGGGCCAACCACTCCTGGCTGGAGAGAAGCCACCTGCCTGCACATCCGGGAGAATGTGCCAGAGGCGTTGTTTTCATCAGGACTATCGGGGCGCTGAGGTCTTGCCGGGTTATTCAAATCGTTCAAATTACAACCGGCATACACATTTACTGGATCCATCGTTTTAACTACTACACATATAAACAACTACTTTAACCGGGTGATTGCCAGCAAAAGGAGGAGGTTGGACAGATCAAAGATATTCCTGCGAATAACCTGTCCACAGGAGCCATCTTCGAATTAGCGAATAAAGCATTAGTCAACAATTGCTACATAAAGTTCCCGACGGTAAACATATATCATGACCAAATGGTCAGAAACCAATAGCGACAATCCAAAACAGCTTGCTCAAAACGCTCTTCAGAAGGCGGAGTTGGTATTAAGTAGCTAACCATATGAAATCACATATTTCTGACTCCTTGTTCAGGCACTCCCGGCAACCGCTCCTGCGTTGCTCTAGCTCCTGCATCCATGCAGTCGTGCTTCGTTACAACTCCGGTCACATAGCTACGGCTATGCTCCCTCCGTTGTGCCTCGCATAGCACCTGCCCAAGTAGCCAGAAATATGTGATTCCATATGGCCAGCTACTTACTTTATCAGTACACACAAAACCAATAGGGCCATTGCCATCATCCCCAGGGCAACGATTAATCCGGACAAAAGTTCCGAAGCCGAAGGGCTGGCGAAAGAGACCGAGCCACGAAGACCTGTAAAGGCTTCCAGAACGGTAATAAGAAGAAAGAATAAAAACAAAGCGGTTAACAGCTTGATGCTCCAAAGCCCAATCCGGAATTTTCTGAACATAACAACACCGGAATCACTGCCTTTGCCACAAAAGCAAGTGCCATTGAAAAAGCAGGGATGCTTCCCCGGGCTCTCGCATTGCCTTCCCGGCCCGTCTGCCAAGCATCGGCCAGAGCATCCCTCAGGGCAGTCCATTACCTGACCATATACATGGTCACCACAGGACAGGTCACAGTATGCTCGGTGTAGCGGATCATATTGGGAGTGTGCCCCATGCCGGGCTGGGTGATTGGCGCAGTTGGCATAGTAGTCAAGACATAACTGAAAGAAGACCAGATCACTGTCCGGAAAAATGGCTTTACCGCCGACAATCTTACCGTGACCAACTTGCCAGGCTGTCTCTTTCCTGACTGTTTTTTTTGTGGCTTTCCAGAACCGCCTTTTTCTGGCAACTGCCGGGAACCCTTGCATGATCCTGCCAGTCTGCCCAAAAACAACCAGACCACCCATCGTTTGAGGATAGTGGCTGTTGAATGGTGGTCGATGAGCCGGGTAACTGTTCGGCCAGTAGCGCCTGCGAAGCTTATGAGGACGGAATAAAAAAGGATGAAATAAAAAAGGGCGAATAACACTCTGCAGAGGATATATACGACGAGACCTTAATGACCGGTGAACAATCTCATTCTGCCCGGGCAGTTCCCTATTGTTATCCTGCTCACCCTGCCTGGCAGGAAGCGCCAGAGACCGGCCACGCCCTTTATAACGCGCAATTGCAAACCCGGTAAAGCCACCCCGTTTGCCAATAACGGAAAACCCGAAAGAATGGCCCTGCCCTGAACGGTCAATTCCGTCAACCGCATAAAACCCAGACAGGATTTCTGATTTACCACCAACACCAATCGAATTAGACATCTCTGAACAATTGCTGGCCAACGGCCACCCATTCATAATACTGGCATCATCAGAGCATTCGACGCTCGCAAAAGCACAGCAGGTTTTCTACCCTATTGCCCATGAATATACTTTTATACAACGATCTCAATGCAGACCAGATACCCGGCTTTGCCAAAGTTCGCAAAGCCCTTGAGAACAATAATTTCCAGCAGGCGGATGTGCGCAAGATCGGGGATAACCTTTACCGCGCACGGCTGAACCGTAACGATCGGCTGTTATTCTCCCTGCACCGGTACAATGGCGAGCCCTACTGCCTGATTCTGGAGTATATCCGCAATCACGCCTATGAAAAGTCCCGATTCCTGGAACGGGGCGTAACCATTGATGAGGAAAAAATTCCGCCGATTGAGGCTGCGGAAACTGAGTCCTCACCAGAACTGACTTATCTCAATACCGACCACGACCGCTTTAACCTGCTGGACAAGATAATCTCCTTCGATGGTGAACAGCAGTCCGTTTATCAGCTGCCGCCGCCCCTGGTGATTATCGGCAGCGCCGGTAGCGGCAAAACCGCCCTGACCCTGGAGAAAATGAAGCAAGCGACGGGCGACGTACTATACGTCAGTCACTCCCCCTTTCTGGTACAAAGCGCCCGTAATCTTTACTACGCTCACCAGTACGATAATGAAGAACAGAATGTGGAATTTCTCTCCTTTCGGGAGTTCCTGGAAAGCATTCGGGTACCCGCCGGTCGGGAAGTAACGCTGAAAGACTTTGAAGGCTGGTTCCAGCGCCATAAGGGCAACAGCAAACAGAAAGACCCTCATAAACTCTTTGAGGAGTTCCGGGGCGTGCTGACCGGCCCTTCTACCGAATCACCCTGGCTCTCCCGTGATGAGTACCTGAAGCTGGGGGTGAAACAATCCATCTTCAGTGAAGAAGAGCGTTCGGGCGTTTACGACCTGTTCGATAAATACCGGCAGTTCCTGGAAAAGGAACAGTTATACGACACTAACATTATCAGCCACCGCTACCTGGCCAGCGCCGAACCCCAATACGACTTTATCGTGGTGGACGAGGTGCAGGACATTACCAACATTCAGCTCTACCTGATACTGAAGACCCTCAGGTATCCGGGCCACTTTATCCTCTGTGGTGACTCCAACCAGATTGTCCACCCGAACTTTTTCTCCTGGTCCAAGGTCAAGACCCTGTTTTTCGAGCAGCAGGGCCTGACCGGTGAGGGTGAGATAATCCGGATACTCCAATCCAATTACCGTAATGCGCCGGTGATCACCCATATTGCCAACCGGATTCTGAAACTGAAGCACGCCCGCTTTGGCTCCATCGACAAAGAGAGCAACTACCTGGTCGACAGCATTGGCGAACACCGGGGACAGTTGCAGTTGCTGGCCAACAGCCAAAAGGTCAAACAGGATCTGGACAGCAAAACCGCCCGCTCCACCCGCTTTGCCGTGCTGGTGATGCACCCGGACCAGAAAGCCGCCGCCCGCCAGTGGTTTAATACGCCGCTGGTCTTCTCCATCCAGGAGGCCAAGGGGCTGGAATACGACAATATCATTCTTTACAACTTTATCAGCGATGAAGAAAAGAGCTTCCGGGATATTGCTTCGGGTGTAGACCCCGCCGCGTTGGAAAAAGAGACACTGGAATATGCCAGGGCGAAAAACAAACAGGACAAATCCCTGGAGGTCTACAAGTTCTATATCAACGCCCTCTACGTTGCCATTACCCGGGCGGTGAGCAACCTCTACATTATCGAGGCCAACCAGAAGCATCCGTTAATGCGGCTACTGGACCTGGAACGATTTACCGGTGACCTGCAGATGGATAAGCAGGACTCCAGCCTGGATGAGTGGCAGAAAGAGGCCCGCAAGCTGGAACTGCAGGGCAAGCAGGAACAGGCCGATGAGATCCGCAGCCGGATACTGCAGCAAAAGCCGGTACCCTGGCCGGTACTCGATCGCACCGCCTTCATGGAACTGCAGAAAGAAGCCACAAGCGGCAATAACAGGAAAAAGCAGCTGCTGGCTCTGGAATACGCCCTGATCCACTGGCATCGCCCCATGCTCAACCAGTTGCTCACCAGCGGCTTTAAACCCGCCACACAGACGGAAGAAAAAGCGGTCAAACAACTGCACCAAAAGCACTACATGACCTACGACCTCAATAACCCCGGCAGTGTACTGCGCGACACAGAGAAATACGGCATCGACCACCGCACCATCTTCAACCTGACCCCGTTGATGGTTGCCGCCCGTCTTGGCAATGCTGGCCTGGTCAGGGAACTGATGGAGCGCGGTGCCAACCCGGATCTGTCTGGCAGCCATGGTCTCAACGCCCTGCAGATGGCACTGGAACAGGCACTGATGGATGAGCGCTATGCCCGCCATAAACTGGCACCGGTCTACAGCAACCTGGAACCGGACAGCCTGTCCATCCAGACCCAAGGCCGTTTGATCAAGCTGGACAAGCGCCTGATGGGACTGTTTGTACTGAACCTGATGTTTGCCATGTTTTATCGCAAACTGGGCGAACTGGCAGGCAGAGGCGAGGGTTTCTCGGCCAAAGACATTACCGAATGGGTGCAAACCCTGCCGGACGAGGTCTTACCGGAACGTCGGAAAAAGCAGAGCTACATCAGCAGTATTCTCTCCGGCAATGAGGTCGATCGGGATGCACCCTATAACCGCAGGCTATTCAAACGCATCCGTCGAGGCCATTACATTATCAACCCCGGCATGAAACTTCGCCAAGGCGAGGAATGGGTCGCTGTGCACGACCTGTTAAACCCGGAAGACCTGGGTTTCAGACCAAGCTGGATGAACCTGAGCAAAGAGGATCAGCTGATCTTTAAACATCGTTTTGAACAATTCGACCAGAACCGCAGGCAAAATCTGACGGCCTATTGTGAGTACATTGGAAAACTGCAAGAACAGGCAGAGAAAGAACTGGAAGAACGCCGGGTGAAGTCCCGGCTGGACATCCAAAGTGAGGAACTTATCTCCGGATAGGTGTTTTATCGCCTGTGATCTGCTGTACGTTACCCGCACAACCAGAACAGGTTTTGCGGGTAGTGCTCTTTTCTCATTCGAACTTATGGAACTTTTTCTTGACCACACACTCTAAGCTGATTACTAGTTAGAATTTAACAATTTTAATTCTTTGTGATCAAAGGATTTAATTAGTTAAACGGAGTTTTATGAACATTTCTTCCACTCAAGCTTTACCTACAAAAAACTTTATCGAAGAGTTAATACTAAAAGATTCTGAAATAAAGAGTGCATATCAAGAATTTACAAGTCAAACACATGGAGAATTAATTCCAAGAAACCATTTTTTTGAATGGGTTGGTAAGAAAACTCTCCCTGAGAGACAGGTACAAATAGTTCACCATTTTAAGAGCCTTGGAAAGTTCAATGATTTTCATGTTTGCGTTCTGACTGATAAACCAATGAAATTTATTGCTGCAGAATCAAAATGTGATGGTATATCCGGGACGGTGGAAATCATCACCGTCGACAAACTGAATGAAGACTTTTATAAAGCATTAAAAGATTCTAATGAGCCTGACTGCGATAAGCTCTATAAAGACTTTGTTAACATTACGCAACTACACAACGTAGGACTGGAAAATCAAGCATTACGAAGTGATTATTATCGGCTAGCGCTCCTCTATACATACGGCGGCATTCATAGTGATATAAATATACCTTTAAAGGAACTTGACTCATCGGCAAGTGCATTACAATATCCACTCATTCCACTTAGGGGAAAGAATGGTCTACTAATACGCACTATTGATATGCCATTTGCTGGATCTGACGGGACAATTCCCCATTGGGATAACTCCCTCATCGCTTCCCAAAAAAACAATCAGATTGTTCTTTCCATGATTAAACATATGCTTAATCTAGAGAATAAGCTGAAAGATATACTAATAGAAAACTCAAATAAAAGTGAGTTTAAAAAGACCCTGTCTTTACACGATGCAATGCGATTATGGCAATGCAAGGAAGAATATTATATCAAAGCATCTATTGAACTTACTAAAAATGCATACAGAATTGCATATCCTGATATAACTGAAGAAGCTTTAAACTCTTTGGCATCTCAAGTAAAAGATAATTTAGTTCCAGCTTTGAAATCCACAGAACATGCAGTAGCTAAACAACAGGGTCTTTTAACTGCCAGGCATTGTATTGTCTCAAGAATGTTAGGGGGCGGTACTGACGCACTAACTCCTATAATTAGAAAAAAGTTAAGTAGAGGAAAGTTAATTAGAGAACAAATTAAAGAAGTAGAAGACTTCGCTAAATCTTTAAGCTTTCCATTACCAGACGATCAGCCATCTTACGCAAATATTAAGCCATTACACGATGGGCGTAACCACAAGGGACTTTGCAGCTGGTATGGTCAATCAAACCCTCATTATGTCGATGATAGCAACATCTGACACTCCCCGCCCTATCGGGCGAGGGTTCTTAGATCGCTCCAAGAACCTTCCTGCTTCAACACGCCTTCCCTAGATAGCGGTTTTTAAGCCGCTATCCCCGTTCCAG
>NZ_JBLYNV010000103.1:0-9910 GCF_049310165.1 Endozoicomonas sp. ALE010
ACTAGTTTCTAGCTGGTGGGTGATGACGGGATCGAACCGCCGACCCTCTGCTTGTAAGGCAGATGCTCTCCCAGCTGAGCTAATCACCCTGAACTCTTAATCAAAGAGATTGTTGAGAACTTTGCTTTGTTCTCTCAAGCTTCCCGAGAGCCCCTCTCAACAACGCGGCGAATTATAAGCAGCTAACCTGTTGATACGCAACAGTTATTAAAAACTTTTTTTTATACCCTCTGTTTCTTTATCAATATCAATAACTAATTTACGGTCAGGTTTTGTTAACATGTGCTTTCCATCACAGCCTTGAGCCCATACTCGGAAGTGCAGCCCGACCATATGGGAGAACAGGGATGGGACGATATGGAAAGCGGCCAAACTTCCGACCAATCAGGATTCTGAAACGATCATGTGGTTTAAAAATCTTATCTTTTACCGGTTTACCCAGCCATTCAAAACGTCCGTTGACGATCTTGAAGAGCAACTCCGCCAGAAACGCTTTCGCAGCTGTGGCAGTCAGGATATGAGCACCTATGGCTGGGTTCCTCCGTTAGGCAAACAGGGTGAACTGCTGACCCATGCCGGCAATGGGTTCGTTATGATCACCGCCCGCAAGGAAGAGAAAATTCTTCCCGCCAGCGTGATCAATGAAGCACTGGAAGAAAAAGTTGAACAGATTGAACAGGAACAGGACCGCCAGGTTTTCAGCAAAGAGAAAAAAGCATTAAAAGACGATGTACTGATGGAACTGCTGCCCAAAGCATTCAGCCGCAGCCAGAACACCTTTGCTTATATTGATCCGGCAAAAGGCTGGCTGGTGGTGGATGCCTCTTCATTCAAGAAAGCTGAAGAGCTGACTTCCTGCCTGCGTGAATGCCTTGGCAGTCTGCCGATTATTAACCCGCCACTGAAAAACATGCCATCCCATGCCATGACACGCTGGCTGGCCCAGGAGATCCCCATGCCTGACAAGCTGGTGCTCGGTGATGAGTGTGAGCTGCGTGAGCCCGGCGATGAAGGGGGACAGGTAAAAGTCAGTAAACAGGAATTGATTGGTGAAGAGGTTGAGGTTCACCTTCAGGCAGGAAAACAGGTCAGCAAAATGGCGCTGATTTGGAATGATGCCCTGAGCTTTGTGCTTGGTGATGACCTGGTCATTCGTAAACTGAAGTTCACCGACTCCGTTCAGGAACAGCTAGATGAAGTTAACGCTGAAACAGCAGCCGAACAGTTTGACGCTGACTTCGCCATCATGACGCTGACGTTGCAACAAATGCTGGATGAACTGGTGGAAAACCTTGGAGGAATAAGCGAAGAAGCACTGGAAAGACAGGAGGTGGCCAGCTTCTCGGTGGAAATCCCGGAAAAAGAGACCGTTTAAGCGGTTGAAGCAAAAAGCGCACGACGGTTAGAGAGTTTCCCTCTGTGCGCTTGATGATTTTTGCCTGTGAATTGCCTTCTGGTTTTGACGACAGCCAACGCTGCCAAGTAGCAAAAGCGCCACCTCTCAACCGCTCCCTGTTCTTTTCTGGACGCTACCAAGAAGCTGTTTTAGTTGTGGCACATCAAATTCTCTGCTGCCGGAAGGGAAGCCGCTGATAAAAATATTGTCATCGCTGAAATCTGATCCGATGACGTGTTGGAAATTACGCTTTATCTGCGCCTTAACCCCGGTAGCAAGATCCTGATAAAAAGAGGGACTCGACTTTCTTTCTTCACTGCGAATACTCGCAATAGCGTTATCCATTTTAGTGTAAACGAAATAGAGTGGGATACCCGCTTCTTTCACCTGACTTATCATAGTAGCAAGAGCATCAGAACGTACGGTGTTGAAACAATGAGGAACAATCACCGCATCATAGGCGAGGAGGCCTGAACGTTTGGCCATTGCCTCCGGGTTATAATCTGCCTTGATCTCTGGTAGTTCACACAAATAAACAGGTGTCTTATTTAGCCGGTAGCGCTTGGTATCCCGTTGCTTGGAGCGAACAACGGTTTCCCGGGCTGCGTCGGTCGCATTAACATCCACATCACGCAGAAGATTAATCAAAGCCGATTTTCCCCCGCAGTCGACCCCCAGAAACCCTATGTTGATGCACTGGGGGAAATTAACCGGTGACCCGGGATCAGGCTTCAGATTAGCATCGTGACCGGCAGCAGGTTTTGAGCGGTCAGTATTCTCGACCATTACCGATGGCTCGCCCGTCACAAGAGACTGGCCAGCCATTGGTATTGAAACCGACCGTTGGTACAGGTCAATGGTGGATGGCTGACTTTCCCCGACGGTGCCAAACAGTTTTTTTTTGACTGCTGATAATCCCGCTACAACCCGGCCGCAAAAATAGCTGATCAGGCGCAAAGGTTGTTTCAGGACGTAAGCGACAGCACTGCCGATTGCAGCTGCTCCATCGTACAAACAATTCATTATTAACCTCCTGATTCAACTGCTATCTCGACACCAATCCGGGTGAAAGAATGGCCCTCTTACTTTTTTGACCACAGGATCAATATAAAGTTCAGAAAAGATAGCACGAGCATTCCAGGAGACTGAGTCCGGGAATGCGAGTGGAGGATCAAGATTTGGTGAGACAAAATCAGTGCATTAAACCAAACAGCTTGCCGCGATAACGCTTGGCGATCGGATTACCCTGCCCCAGCTGATCAAACACCTGCAACATCAGCAGCCTGGCACCGTCTTCACGGAATTCACGGTCCCGACGAACAATCGTCAGCAAATTCTCCAGTGCCTCTTCATTCTGGTCAGCAATCACCAACCGGATCGCCAGCTGGTAGCGAGCCTCATGATCATTGTCATTATCCGCCAGCCGGGCTTCCAACTCATTCCGGGCAGGGGCGTCCGCAACCATTTCGTAGAAAGCCAGTTTGGCTTTCGGTTGGGCAATGCCTTCTGCATCGGCGGGGAGCACCGCCATCAACTGCCGGGCTTCGTCGATACGTCCCAGCTCCAGCAGCAGGTTTACCTGCAACACTTGCAGGGCATGGTTATCAGGCTCATCCTGCAAAATGTTCTGGAGCAACTCCAGTGCCTGGCCAGCTTCGCCTTCAGCCATCAGCGCTTCAACCTGCTGGCGAATCATTTCTGCCGGACTCATTGTCAACGGATCCAGCACTTCACGCAGCTGCTCTTCTGACTGAGGTCCACTGAACACCTTAACCGGTCTTCCCTGGTGCAAAACCACCTGTCCGGGTAACGCTCTTACCTGCAATTGACTCACCAGCTGCTGCGCCAGCATCTGCTCGGTTTCTGCGGCCACTTTCGCCAGTATCAGCTTCCCCTGGTAAGCAGCAGCCAACGCTTCCAGAACACCCAGCTGCGCCGAACAGGCCGGATCACTCTGCATACCTATATAGAGAAGCACGGGCTGATCTGCGGATTGCTGGAGCACTTCCTGAATATTCGCTTCTGTTACATCCACCACGAAGCTTTGCTCATTCATCACATTTGCCACCTTGAAATTCTGCTGGGATCAGGGCCTTTGCAGCAGCAATGACCACTAAACGATGAGGCAATAATAATGATACTTTCAGCTGACGATAAGGCCTTTGTCAGCATTTTTAACTCGCTGTTTTTTTTGCCCCCGGTTCCGTCTGAAGCAATGTGATTAAACACTTCACCGCAAGCCACCGGAGAATCGACCCGGCAGCACAAACTTTTTCTTTAAGAATATCTTGGAATTAACAGTACTTTGTATTAACAGACTTCAAGCCAACATCGCGATCATTACTTTACCCACAGAATCTGTGGATAAGTTTGTGGATGATCACTCACAACCCGTCACAAAGACCGATGTTTACTACCCCTTTATTAAACTGGTTATTTTTTGATCTATTTTTTTTCTATATTTTTCATGGACTTAGGATAAGTACTTACAAAATCAGTCACTTATGGCAGCGAAAAAAAATACACGTCAATCGCTTGACATTTGTGCATAAAAAAATTTTCCTCCCCCCTTGAACAAGAGCCATGAGCCATCCGCCGAAAACTCCGGGACGATGTCTAAATAACAAACAGTTATTAATAAACCCGATCCAAACTGAGCAGCCCCCTCACGATCTGCAGAGTGGTTTTGCTTCTTTTTCCTGTACAGAGAACACGGGTTATTTGCTATGATTTCCAACCGTACCTCCCCCCCCTTGCGCCGGGTAGAGCTGTATCACCATCATGGGTGATAAATCGACATTACAAAACAGAATACAGAACAGGTAGCCGCAATGAGTCTTGCTGATAAGGTCCTGGCCGTTAACAACGATCTCCCGATTCGCACCGACCTTCCTATTCACTCCGGCAAGGTACGCTCCGTTTACTGGCTTACCGAAGCGGACAGCCGACGACTGATCAACGAACAAGGCTATGATGTCGCTGCCGATGCACCACTGGCCATTATGGTTATTTCTGACCGAATCAGTGCCTTTGACTGTATCTGGCATGGTGAGGGGGGGCTGAACGGTGTCCCCGGCAAAGGCGCTGCGCTGAATGCGATCTCGAACCACTGGTTCAATCTCTTCAAACAACATGGCCTGGCGGACAGCCATATCCTGGCGATCCCTCATCCACTGGTCTGGATTGTCCAGAAAGCGCAACCGGTAATGATTGAAGCCATCGGTCGTCAATATATTACCGGCTCAATGTGGCGGGCCTACAGCAAAGGCGAACGGGAGTTCTGCGGTATACGACTTCCGGAAGGGCTGGAGAAAGATCAACCACTGCCGGGGCTACTGATTACCCCATCAACCAAGGGGGTGTTAACAGGCATTCCCGGAGTCCCTGAGGCGGATGACGTCAATATTACCCGCAAGGACCTGGAAGGTAATTACAGGGCTTTCAATTTTCGCCATCCTGATGATATTGACCGCTACGAAACCCTGCTTCAGGAAGGCTTCACGGTTATCAGCCAGTCCCTGACTGCCCTGGACCAGATGTTTGTTGATACCAAATTTGAGTTTGGTTACGTCACCGATGCCCGTGGACAGGAAAAGCTGATTTATATGGATGAGGTTGGCACGCCGGACTCTTCCAGAATCTGGGACGGTGAAGCCTATCGTCAGGGCGAGGTGATTGAAAATTCAAAAGAGAGCTTCCGGCAGTTTCTGCTTAATCACTTCCCTGAGCCTGATATCCTGCTGAATAAAGAGCGAATGCCGGAGCGGGAAGCCCTTGCCAGAGATCACGCACTGCCGGAAAGCGCATTAATGGACCTTTCCAGAACCTACACAGCGATTGCTGAAAAGATTACCGGTAAGCCTCTCAAACTTTCTGACAACCCCAAGGCCGAGATTATTGAAATTCTGGATAAGGAATATGGTTTGATCGATGCCAGATAAACCATCAAAAGGAACAACTGTCGTTCAGGGATAGATGCAATAAAGCAGGCTTACGCCTGCTTTATTTATTGAAGATCATTATTTATTGAAGATTGTCCTGAATCACCTTGAGCAGTCTCTGACTGACATCTGCAGGCGCTGAGGTATTCACATCCTTTTCTACAGAAAGCTGAACCGCCTCAGAGTAATTACTCACCCTGACCGTCAGCGTTTTCTGCTCATCAGACACATCGGAGTCTTGATCATCACTGAACCAACCTGACCAGAAGCTCTTTTTCTCTTGCTCCTGTTCCAGTTGTGGCACACTGTCAGCAAGATAGAAAAGACCGGCGGAACGGTTACGATCAACAACCTTCAGTCCAGCATTATCCATAGCGTTGGCAGCAGCGTCCCAGACACGGGCATAGGACAGGCCACGTACCGTCAGCACCGGGTTACCATTACCATCCCGGCCCGCTTCTGTGACTGAAGCAATATCAAGCCCCTGAGCCTGGAGAGAAACCGATGACTGAACATCATCCCGTGCCAGGTAAACCAGCATCTCTGAGAGCACATCGTTTGCCTTCCGCTTGCTTGGCTCTCCCAGGTTATCCCAGTTCTCAGGAGTCGCAGCCGGTTTCCCTTTTTTAGCCAATGGCCGACCCTGATGATAGACATAAACCTCCGTGGTTCCGCCTTTCAGGCCATTGCGAACCTCAAAGCGAAAGCGTTCTTCCATCGGCTCAAGATCATCAGCACCAAATAACTTACCGAATGTCCGGTACATCACACCGTGATCTTTATCCTTGCCAAAGTCATGCCACTGGGTTTCAACAATGCCTTTGTCAAACTCTGTGCTGGCAATGCCAACACCCAGCTCTTCCATCAGCCATTCAATATAGCCCAGCACACCAGGCAACACTTCACCCGGCCCACGATCAACGGACAACCATTCCTGACTGCCATCGCGTTCAAGGCTGTAATGATCACCTTCTTTTAACATCAACCGCTGGGAAGGCCTTGGAACTTCGAACTCCCGTGGCAGTTTCTGGTCAGTCAGGCCAGCCTCTGGAATCACCAGAATATCCCCCAGTTCCCTGGCCTGAGTTCCCGCCGGCAAGGTGATGGGCTCAGCGGTCTGCGCCTCGATGTAGTCTCCGGCACGATCCCGCAGATACCCCTGCTGGCCAAAAGGGTTGGCACAACCTGTCAGCACCAATGCGCTGATCACAACAGACAGGCCCAACCGGGCATGCCTTGGCAACTCACTGATCCTTTGACCTGGAACCATCAAATCAACCCCGCCTTTTGCAGTGCACTTCTAACATCGGAGTGATAACACTCCGACAGGGGCGTCAATGGTAAACGAATACCGTCCTTGATCATCCCCATCTCCTTTAATGCCCATTTTACTGGAATCGGATTGGCTTCCAGAAAGAGCTGACTGCTCAATGCTTCAATCCGGGCATTGAGCGCTTCTGCTGTACTGCGATCGCCCGCCGTGGCAGCAACACATAATTCATGCATAATCTTTGGTGCAACATTATTGACTACAGAGATAACGCCATTTGCCCCCTGGAGCATCAGCTCCATACCGGTAGCATCATCACCGGAGTAGATGGCAAAGTCTTCACCACACAACGCCCGAATCTGCTGGCCACGCTCAACAATGCCCGTGGCTTCCTTAACGCCGACAATATTGTCCAGCTGGCTCAGGCGACCAATGGTTTCCGGCAGCAGATCCACCGCCGTTCGGCCGGGAACATTATAGAGGATCTGGGGAATCGCCACCGATTCAGCCACCGTTTGGTAATGAAGGTAAAGCCCTTCCTGAGTCGGCTTGTTGTAATAAGGGGTCACCAGCAAACAGGCATCCACGCCCAGTGCCTTGGCTTCCGCCGTCAGGTGGACGGCCTCTGCGGTTGAGTTTGCCCCGGTACCGGCAATCACGGGAATCCGGCCATTCACCTGGTCCACCATGCGTTTTATGGCTTCACAATGTTCCTGCACCGTCAGAGTGGCTGACTCACCCGTGGTACCCACCACTACGATCCCATCCGTCCCCTGGTCAATATGATGCTCTACAAGGGCATGCATACTCTCCCAGTCCAGCTCACCATTGCCATACATGGGGGTAACAATAGCCACCAGGCTCCCGGTAATCATCAGTTCACTCCTAAAGGCAGAATCTTGCGTAATGTTACTAACGCCCTTTTACATTCACAAGGCCGAAATCCATCCCGGCCAGGCTGTTTATTGAACTTTGTTGAAAAACTGAAGTCGAATAAGATAAAAAGTTGGGAAAAAAAGAAGAGAAAAAGCTTAAAATTTTTGAATACCTTTTAAGACCTGCCTTTTTTTCAGTGATGGTTTAAACTAACTCCCCTGAAATTAATAATGACTAATGAGAGCGACTAAGGATAAAACATGAGCGTAACTCTGGGCCAACCCGTTCCTGACTTTACCGCCCAAGCGACCAGCGACACGACGGTCAAACTCTCTGAACTCAAAGGCCGTAAAGTCGTCCTGTTTTTCTACCCAAAAGACAATACCCCAGGCTGTACCAGTGAAGGACAGGCCTTCAGAGATCATTACAGCCAATTTCAAGAGTCAGACACGCTGGTCTTTGGCGTATCCAAAGATGGCATCAAGGCTCATGAAAACTTCCGGGCCAAACACGAGTTCCCTTTTGAGCTGATCTCCGATAAAGATGAAACGCTCTGCAAACTGTTTGACGTCATCAAGTTAAAGCAGATGTATGGCAAGGAGTATATGGGTATCGAGCGAAGCACCTTCCTGATCGATAGCAATGGTGTACTGCAACACGAGTGGCGAAAGGTTCGCATTAAAGGGCATGTTGAAGATGTTCTGCAGGCCGCACAAATGGTAGACACTCAGGCGCAGACCGACAGCAGTGACAACAGCAATGAAGAGGAGTAATAAAAACACTCTCTTGCGGACTGAAAAAGCGGGCATTGCCCACTTTTTCAGTAGTTGTCTTTAACTTAACTCCACATCCGCCACTGTCGGCCAGGCATTCATTACCGCCTTTAACAAGGTTGCCAGAGGAATGGCAAAAAAGATTCCCCAGAACCCCCACAAACCGCCAAACACCAGAACGGCAATAATAATAGCAACAGGATGAAGGTTCACCGCTTCAGAGAACAGCAGCGGCACCAGCACATTACCATCCAGCGCCTGAATGATCCCATAGCACACCATCAGAATCACAAACTGATCATCCAACCCCCATTGGAAAAAACCAATAATGGCAACGGGAATCGTCACCACGGTCGCCCCGATATAGGGCACAACAACCGAGAAACCGACCATCACCGCCAGAAGCGCAGAATAGCTTAACCCTAACAGGGCAAACAGCACATAACTGACACCCCCGACAATAACAATTTCTATCGCCTTCCCCCGGATATAGTTGGCAATCTGGTCATTCATCTCATCAGCAACCTGGTCAATCAGCCTGCGACGGCGAGGGAGAATACCGGCCATCCAGCCCAGCAAAACCTCTTTATCCTTGAGAAAAAAGAAAACCAGGATAGGCACCAGAATCAGGTAGACCAGAAGAGCAACAATACCGGGGAGCTTGGACAGCGAAAAAGACAATACCCACTGACCAAAGTCGGCCAGGTGCTTATTAATGGTTGTGACCAGCAGGCTGACCTGGTGTTCAGAAACAAAACCGGGGTATAGATCTGGCAAACTCACCAGCAACGCCTGCCCTTGGCGAACCATGCCTGGCATGGCATTTAACAGGTGTGTCACCTGTTCCCACACCAGTGGCACCACCACAAAAATCACCAGCAACAACGCGGCAACAAATCCGGTAAAAACCAGGTTAACGGCCAGAAGATGAGGCATTCGCTGTCGCTCAAGCCAGTTCACCAGGCCTTGCATCAGAAACGCAAAAATCAAAGCAGCCAATGCCGGTGCCAGCATTTTTCCCATGGTCAGCACAACAACAAAGCCAACCAGCAACAGGATCAGAAGAACAATCGCTTCCTGATCCGAGAGATAGCTGTGCAACCATCCCTTAATGACATTCAGCATCAAATGCTCCGTTAGTTATTCAACGACTCAAGATTCATTATTCAACTCAAATCCCTTACTACTTATGCTGCAATGTATGGATATAAACGCCGTGTTCTTCTTCACTGGCCAGCAGGATATGCCCGCTGATATTAGCAAAGCTGGCAAAATCCCTGACCGAACCGGGATCTGTCGCATACACTCTGATAACCTGACCTGACTGCATTCGACTGAGTGCCTGTTTGGCTTTCAGCAGTGGCAGTGGACAGTTCATACCTTTAAGATCAAGCTCCTGATCAACATCCATAATAACGACTCATTCTTTACAGGCTGCAACAGTAAAAACACCCAACGTGAATATCAACGACAGTTTAACCGTCAAAACTGTTTAAGCACTTTAGCGGGCAACTGGTTAAAAGAGGAAATATCCCGTCTATGAACAACCACTATTATGACTACTTAAGTAGCTAACCATATGAAATCATATATTTCTGACTCCTTGTTCAGGCACTCTGCTTCGTTACAACTCCGGTCACATAGCTACGGCTAT
>NZ_JBLYNV010000104.1:0-9759 GCF_049310165.1 Endozoicomonas sp. ALE010
GCCGACACCGGCCAACGCCTTGCCCCCCAGACTCAAGCCCCGGCCTACGGCACCACCGGGGATCATGGAGGGGATCAGGGAACCCAGACCGGAGACAATACCCAGACCGGCACCGGCCCACGTACTCTGGTCACTGAAACCAAAACGGCCATCAGGTTGGGTGCCAATATTAAACCCCTGCAATGCCTGACCGGCAGAGGGGGACATATCATCAATCTGCTGTTCGGCCTTTTTCCGCAGCCAGTTAGCCGGGGCATTCTGACCATTGCCACCAAACACCCGGTCAACACCGGACACCAGATCGGCAGAGCCCTGATAAGCACCGTGCAAAAAGGCATCGCCCATATCACCGAGCACACCGCTGTCCGGGTTGCCCCGTGGCCTGGTGCGCTGGTTAAACTGGAGGTAGGCGTCTACGTAGTGTTCATCCGGTACATGGGGGGCAATATGCTGCTGCCAGTACTGCTGGCGCTGTTGCTCCCGTTCGGCGTCATTGGCCTGCTGGTAGGCGGGCGTCGCAATAAAATCGTGCCAGTTCATAGGGTCGTCCGTGACAGTGGTCGGTGGTCGGTGATCGGTGATCGGTGATCGGTGGTCAGTTAGCGACCATAAACGGGGTTGAAGTCGAGGAAAGTGCCGGGAGCCCTGCGCATGGGATAGGAGCCGGGGTTATGGCCATAACCCCGTTTTGGAACAGAGGTTGATGGTACGCCAGAAGGTGGCGGCGGTGCTCCAACCAGTTCATCAATGACATCCTGATAGGTTTTTTCTTTGGGAGCCGCCTCTGTCTCCCTGGGACCAAACAGGTCAAAGTCCGGGTTATCGTTCTGGTATTGCGTTGGTCCATTCTGATAACCGGGGTTGCTGGGCTGGTAGGGCTTCATCAACTGGTCCAGTGCGGCTCGCACGGCTGGGGGTTTGAGCATGGACAGTTCTTCCGGTTTCAGGTTCTGATCGGCCAGTGACTGGGTAGCCATGGCTTCGGCCATGGGCATAAGCTGCTCCATCAATTTGCTGACATCGCTGACGCCCTTACTGCCGGGGTCGTAGGTTTGCTGCCGTTGACCGGCAAAGTTGTTCAGGTTGGACAGGGAGCTGAGATAGAACTGCTTGACCGGATCACCATTGTCACTGAGCAGGCTGACCAGCGGGTCTTCGTTGCGGTCGCTGTGGTTTATTTGGATGGAGGATACGTTACCGGCCTTAATACCGGGGTGCTGGTTGATAAACTTAATAGCATCCTCTGCATCCCGTGGGTCCTGCCCCTGATGGTACTTTTGCAGCATCCGGTTCAGCTTACCGGCATCCTGCGTCAGTGGGCTGACCACCGTTTCCTTTCTCTCCATGGGCATACCATAACCGGCCTGACTGCCCTGCGGTGCTGGCGGCGCGGGTGACTGCCTGCCGGTCTGACCGATCCCGTACTGGCGGTTGACCAGTTCGTCGTGCTGGCGCTGGCGGTCATAGAACAGGTCGGTATCGTTCTTGTCGATGGATTGCTGGGTCAATGCCTGTTGCTGCTCTTGCCCATTGTATTCCTGCTGCCGTCTGGCCAGTTCGCCAAGGCGCTGGTTGATGGCGTGCTGTTCTTCAGCGTAACCGGGCATTTTGGTGCCATGGCCCAGTGACTCGAATTTGTTCTGATAGACTCTGCCGTCCGATCCGATATACATGGTGTTCCTCCGTGAATTAATACTCGTAATCAACCGTTTCGCTGTAATTCCATTTGCCGTTATTTTCGTATTTATGCACCAACCCGTGCTGCCACCGCTGCTGCGCCTGGTTGAATGCCTGGTTCTGCGCCGCCAGTTTAATCTCGTCCTGCTTAAATCCGTAACCAAGGTCGTACTGACGGGCCGCTTCGTTAAGCTGGTCATACTTGATCTTGTTATCCGTGAACATATCCGCTGCCAGCTTGTAGACATTGGCGGCACTGCTGACCCCATCGGTGGCGGTCCTGGCGGTGTCCAGTCCCAGTTCTGCCACGTCCAGGTTACGATTCCAGCTTTCCTCCCTGGCAGTGTCCCGTACCTGGTTCTGGATAGCCGACAACCCGGCAGCTTTATGAAGGGCATTGCTGGTACCAAACCCGGCAAACCGTGCTGAATTGGGGTTTACGCCCATCCGGCGCATATCCCGTTCATACTCGGCCTGTTGCAGGTCGGCGTTGGCCTGATAGTCGCTACTGGCTTCCCCCAACCGGCTCTGGAGCTGGGCATTGGATACCGTCGCGTTGTCCCCCAGGTACTGGAAATTGGTCTGGTAGTTGTCGAACACATCAAACAGCTTGTCACCGTATTCCTTGAGAGTGTCTGCTGCATCAGTTGCAGCGTCGATATTCAGTTGATACTTGCCGTCCTGATCATCGTAGGCATAGCGGGGGGCGATGTCGGGCATTCCCGGTTGGGCATTGCCTCCTTGCCCAAAGTGACGGCTGCCGGAGCCCAGGGAAAACGTGTTGAAACTCCCCATCTGATCCAGACTTTTCTGGTAGGCGCTGTTGCCGGTCAGTCCGTAACTGTTGCCTGAGTCAGGCATCCCTACACGGGTGAAGCCTTGTGATCGTGATATGCCCATGATTATTCTCCTGTTTATTCGCCGGTAGCGGTCCAGTGGATAATGGCATCTGAAATGCTGGCATCGGTGGCACCAAGGTCATAAGCCGTGGTGTCCCAGTAGAAGGTGTTGTTGGAGGTGGTTTTTTCGTAAGTGTTGTAGCCACCTACATCGTCAGGGATGCGCACTCTCGCCCGACCTTTGGCAATATCGTTTCCCCAGACCTTACTTTCATAGAGATAGAGGTTTCTGATCTCCAGTCGTATATCCACCCTGGCGAAAAACAGGATTTTGGTGATTTCCCAGCCAGTCAGTGCCGGGTTATTGATCGCAATATTATGGCGTACTGTCTGTGCAGAACCGTTGGGACTGAGCGTTTTCTGCCAGTCGTTGCCTCCCCAATCCTCATTTTTGTAGTCGTAGGTGACTTCACCACTGTTGAAGGTGCCCTCACGGTCTTCAGCAAAAAATTGCACACCCACGTCATAATTTCCCTGGGTCAGGGTCTGGCTGATTTCGAGGTCATGAGTAGTGAACTGGTCAATGTCCACAGTGACCGACTCACCATCAATCCAGTCCCTGTTGTCCGGGCGATACTTCAGGGTCATGGTGACTTTACGGTTCTGCCAGGTGCCGCCACTGCCAGTGGACCGACTGCTGGCAACACGCCCTTTCACCGTCACCTTTTTTACCTGATCAGTGTCGTAAGAAAACCATTGCGCGTTATTACCAGCTCCCTGATAAATTTTGCCGTTGGCCTCGGTTTTGCTGCCATCGGCCAGCAGCAGTCGGGCATAGGGGAAAAACACCCACGCACCTTCAATAAGGCCATAGGGCTGGGGAGTGGTGTGGTAGAGTTCCAACCGCTGGGACTGGTCAGGATAATCAGCGTTATAGACGGTAATGTCGCGGGGATAGAGGTTAATGGTGGGCTGGCTTTTAAAATACGCGGGAACGATCACTGCCTGACCATTTCTGCCGACGCCGCTTTCCGTCCGGCGCACCTCTTTATACCGAACGTGACCGGCCCTGGCGGTGTAAATATAGGACTCGATCCGGCCTTGTTTCAGCACCAGATAGTCGTTGCCGGTGACATCGGTATAGCGGCTGCCATTGGCTTCATGGACCAGAGAAGCCTGTGCCCGGTCATCTATCTGTGCTCGCCACACTTCGGTGTGGTTATGACCGTTGTAGGCCGGGGCATCCCATTGCAGGATTACGGCACCAAAAATGCCGTTGGTGGACAAGCCGGTGGCAGCGGTGGGTGCATCCGGCGCTGTTACGCCACTATCTCCATCACCCTCTACCGGGACCGTGATTTCTGGCTGAACCGGTTTCAGGGTATCAGTAATGGAACCCACGGCAGAGGCAGGCAAACTTAACCGCTGGCCTATTTCTTTGGCCAGTCCCAGCTCAGCCAGCTCGCTGTGCAGCACTGCCTTGTCTCCGGCATTGCCGCTGCGACCGGCCAGACGGTTCAGGAACTCGCGCACGTAGCGGTCTACGCTGGCGGGCAGCGCGGGAAATTTGGCCATGGGTAACCTAAAATGGTGAACAGTAAATAAAAAGGATGCAGGCAATGCAGAACAGCAAAAACAATCTCTACGACACCGACTATGAGCAATGGGCAGAGCAGCAGAAACAATTATTGCTATCCGGCCAACTTGACCGGCTGGATATTAAAAACCTGTTAGAGGAACTGGGCGACGTGGGTAAAAGCAATCGAAGCTCCCTGACTTCCCACTGCAAAACCCTGTTATCCCACTTGCTTAAATATCAGCACCAGAGTCAATTCATAAACCCTGACCTGCCCATGCCCTATAACTGCGCAGAATGGTTCGGTACGATCCACCGCTGCCGGAGAAACATCCGTGACCGGCTGGCCGACAACCCATCCCTCAAAACCCTGTTGCCGGAGTCACTGGAGAGCCTGTATGCCAAGGCGCGCAAGGAAGCCGTTGAAGAATTGCGCCCCTACCTGCAAAAACACCAGACCCTGACCGAAGGGGATTTCCCGGATACCTGCCCATGGACCTATGGGCAGATTATGAATGAGGAATGGCTGCCCTAAAGCTCTGCCATCGAGCTGGCCACAATCAAGGCGGTCACGGTATCAGTACCTGCCAACTCAAACTGCCAGCGACTGCCCCGGCATGCGGGGAGTCGGAAGCCCCGGCCAGACGTGACCGGCAGTTCCAGAATTTGCTGTTCATCCCGAAACACCCGAAACACCAGGTCGGTATAACTGTCGGCCATGATCCTTGCCGAACTGAACAGGGCAGGCTTACCCTGAAACACCTTGCTGCGCCACCGATAGGGCATCAGTGCAGTGCCTTTGTCCCACGCCTTGATGGTGTCGCCAATGGCCAGATACAGGCTGTCGTCCTGAAGATCACGGTAACAGGCATCAGCGTATGTGCCGAGCTCGGTAAAGGTGCCGCTGTCAGGACTGAAGATAAAGCCGCCTTTATCGTCTGGAGAGTCCATAGCGTCCCCATAAAAACCAAAGTACCGGCCATCATGGAAGCAGGCATGGATGGTCTGTGGCTTGAACCGTTGCCGCCAGTCTTCCGGGTTGATGATATTGCGGGTCATCAACTCTGCCCGGCCGCCAGCGATCCGCACCAGACCATCAGGGGAGGCATACAGGGCCATATCCCCCATATCCACCATGCTGCGTTTGCTGATGCAGGCGTGTGCCGTATCCAGCCGTTCCAGGGTCATGGCACTGGGTTCGGTGCCAAAGGCCACATAGGGATAACCATCCGTGGCAATGATCACACTGTTGGCGGCCACTGCCAGTGACTGAATGTCATACTCCACCGCCAGCCGGTAGGCTGCTGGCCAGGCGTACAAATGGTAAGGTTCGCTGAACATCAACTCCTTGCCGGAGAATCCCGCCGCCACGCCACCGGGCAGCACCACCATGCCTTGCAGGTTGTTGGGTGGCGCTATCCAGCCGATGGTTTTCAGGATGCCGCCCCGTTGGTCCAACGGCGTTTCATCCACCACAGTGGTGACGCCTACGGGGGTATCGGTGGCCACCGTTCCGGCGTTGTTGATCTGGGTGCAAAGCTGATACACGCCGATCTGGGTGCTGGTGTAAATCCGGTAATGGGTGATATTCAGATCCACGGCACCGGGACCTGAGCCCACAGTAATGTCCACTGTTTCACCGGGCTTCACTACAATTTCACCGGAGGGCAGCGATGGCGGTCCTTCCCGTCCGTTCTCGTCCACCCAGGTGTAGGTATAGAAACGGGTTTCGGCATCCACTGCTTCCGCATCGTCCAGCGGTGTACCACTGAGCGTCACTACGGGAGCCACGTCCGGTTCCGGCAGTCCAAGCTGATGATCATTAACCGGATAGTCACTGCCACCACTCAAGGCCAGGCCGTTATCGGTGTAGCGGGGCCCTTTCACCGTGCCGGTGTAGTAAACCCGGTTATTAGGGTCGTCGGCCACCGGGGAACGGATCACGTCCACGTCCGTGGTCCAGTCAAACCAGTACCGGCTGCCTTCGTTGCGATAGAGGTAGATGGACTGCGGCGTTGCGTTCAGGGCCTGTTCATCAGCAGGAGCGTAGTAGGCTCGCAGGCTGCCATTGGTCAACCGGCAGTCAATGGCGGCCTCTGCCTGGGTGTCTTCGAGCAGATGGCTGTCCAGCCAGGGGACTTCGCCGGTGAAGGAAGTGATGTCCAGTTTCATGGGCGTTTACTTTTTCAAGCCATACAGGGAAACCGAACCGGACAGCTTGTCAGCCACACTGGCAAACAGTTTTATTCCGTGCATGGTTCCGCCCCATTCCGCTGACATCGTGGCATACAAATAAGGGATGCCATTACCGGTTTGCAGATGACCGGTGATCGCGCCCAGTCCATTACCTCCTGGTGTGATGTTGATCTGACCAGAGATATTTATTGAGTCAAAGGTGTCGTCCATTAGTCGCAGGCCAAGATACTCTTTGGCCACTGGAGTCGTTGACCCGTCATTAGCCAGCACTTTCATTCTGAATGCACCATAACCATCCCAGAATCCCCCTCCGGCACTTTGCTGAATGGATAAGCCCATATACTTTCCAACAAAATCAGTGTCACTGATAGTGACATTGTTCAATATCAACAAGTATGAACCGTACACGGTGTCATCCATCAGGCTGTCAAAAATAAATTCCGTGCCGTTGGTGAGCGTTTCGGTACTCAGTAGTTTCATACCATCGGCGTTATTACCCTGACTTTCCAAAGCCGCTATGCGGGCAGTCAGGTCGCTAATGATGTTCTGAAGACCATCCACCGAGGCGATGCTCTGGGTATGATCTGAAGGGGTGAAGGTAGCAGGTTTACCGGCAAGCTCGCTCCAATCCCGGAGGGTGAGTGATGTAACCACGCCACCTACCAGTGCATACAACTTGCCATCAGCGGTATTGATCGCCACCTCCCCCGACGCAAGGTCAGAGGCCAGTGGCACCTTGCCCGGCGTAGCCGAGCTTTTCAGTTTGATGGTGTTAGACACAGGCCCATTCCTTTTGTTGCTGCCGGATCAGAAGGTGCCACCATCCAGAGTGACACCATCAATAGAACCGCCTGTGATACTGACACTGGCTGAGTTCTGAAGCGCTATGGTACCCAGCCCCAGATTGCTTCGGGCAGTGGTGGCGTTAGTCAGATCCGCCAGGTTCTGGCTTTTGGACATCTTGCCAGAGACCTGGGAAGTCAGACTGGTGACGGCATTGGCGTCATCATTTAGCGCTTCGGCCAGTTCGTTAAGGGTATTCAGTGCGGCAGGAGCACCAGCAACAATAGAATCAACGCCAAGCTGAACCCGTGCATCCACCTCAGATTCCGTCAATCCTTGCGCACTGCCTCCGGTGGCCGACACCACACCACTGCCATCAATCGACAGGCCAGTGCCTATTTTAATGGCTCCAAACTGCGAGGCTGTGGCAGCAGGCAGGTAGTTGCGCATGTTGGTGGTCAAATCGGTCACTTTGTCGGTGAAATCCTTACCACCAATCGTGTCGATACCGGCACCGTCAACACCAATATACAGCTTGTCTGAAGCCTCCGAGTAAGCCAGCTCTCCGGGGGATAGAAAACTCGGCTTTGCAGTTGTTGTACTGCGCTTTATCTGGATTTTCGTTGCCATAATGGACACTCCTGTCTCAGGCGTTTAATAAAAGACAGTGGCTAAAAACTGCCACCATCCAGACTGGTGGGGGCATTCTGATTCACAGAGTCCTCCACCGATTGATGCAAGACCACCATTTCCTGTTTCAGGGTGGTCAGTTGCAACTTGTCGGCGTCGTGGGCATCGTGCCAGCTTTTGATCTCGTTATATCGCTGGGTAATGTCCGTGTTGATCTGCCGGTTTTCCGTGGTCATGCCCCACAACGAGCTGGACAATGTATCAGCCCGGTCTGAAGCACTATTGATCAGCGGTAGGCTACTGGCTACTGCCTGTTCAATGGCAAGCCGGTCTGCAACAATCTTTTGCTGCAAGGCTGCAACAACGGCCACATCATTGACGATGTTGGTCACAACGGTGGCTTCAGTGGTCATACCTGTTTCTCCTATCCAAGTGCGTGGGTAACCCCGGACTGAATCTCCACCTTACCGATAGCGATGGTCGATACGGCACTGCCATCCGGGGTAATCAACTGCAAATCGTATTCGTAGCGGTAAGGTGTCAGCTCGTTGGTGTCTTCCGGTGCCAGGTACATCACCGCCGTCGTACCGGATACCGTCATCCGTTTTTGCAGCACGGCATCGTCGTCCGGCTGCATCCGGTTAAATTTCAGGGTAAAGATCAGCTTCCAGCCGGTCAGGTCCTGAAGCTGGCCATCATCCCCCTCGAACGCTATCGGGATGGCATAACTGTCTCCCCGTAAAAAGGCGGGCAGTTGCTTTTCGGTTGGCATGGCCATCAGACAAATCTCCTTCTCGTCACCGATTGCTCGCCGCCGCTGACTCCAACCAAACCACGGATACGCTTACGGTTCAGTTCCTTCTCGTACTTCTTCCGGTTTACCTCACTGAGCTGCGGGTTCGTCCAGGGTTCATCGGGCATCATTTGCAGGTCGGCCAGTACACCCCAGCAGGCAAACTCAAGGGTCAGGTTGCCCACATCGTCCGGTATCTCTGTCGCTTCAAAGGCAGGCATCAGGGTCAGCTCAATGTCGTGCATGGCGTCCTTGTCCGGGATCGGGGCAACGTGCAGGGCAGTGGTTTCAACATGGCGGTAGTAGTAAGGGGTTCCGGCAGAAAGATAAGGGGGCAGAAGGTCACGGCTTTCCAGTCGGGTGCCGTCTTCGCGCAAGATATTCTGCACCGTAGCGATGTCGCTGCCAGCAGGTGCGGTCAGGTCGTAATCCTTGATCCCCTTGACCATAAACAGCTTGTCATGGTGTCGCCAGATATTGGCTCGGTGGCAAATGTCCCGCAGGGTAATGATCAGGTAGTTCTTGATCACCTGATCCGGGCAGCCTTTGACATACGGGCGTATGCGGGAAAGGTAGGCATCCAGTTTCATGGGCTATGCTGTCCTTGGGAAACGTCCGAATAAAAATCAAAGGTGTAATTGGATGAACGATAAACAACGTGAAAATCTGGCAAAGCTCTGCCATGATCTAGTGAAACTGCCTTGTGGCCTCTGCCTGATAGGGCCTCTCATTAATACCCCGAACAATCTGGAAGAACTGCTATTTTTTGGAGCTTCAATAGCAATCGGACTTATCTACCTGGGGCACCGACTGGAGAGCACACTATGACCGTAGGCGATCAATATCTGTTAATGACTGCGTTGTTTGGTATCCCGCTACTCGCTTGCATCGTCTGGGTGGAATACCACATCAGAAAGCGGAAAAAGAATAAACATTAAGGAGTTATTCAATGTTTGACCTTGACCCACTATCTCTGACGATGGCTATTATGGCTGCGGTTATTTTCGGTGCGACAGTGACTTTCCAACTCTGGGACTACTGCCGAAAAAAGCACAACAAACATAAGCACTAACCCTCGATCTTACCCTGAAGCATCTGCCGGAACATTTGATCCACGTTCCATTTCAGCCCCAGATCATTGGCAAACATGGCCAGATAACTCTGGGCCTGCTGCCGGGTTATCCACAATATCCAGCAGCCGGTACGTGCCGGGGGGCAGCGACTGCACAGCCTGTGCCTGACAGGTAAAGGCCAGTAACTGCGAG
>NZ_JBLYNV010000105.1:0-9704 GCF_049310165.1 Endozoicomonas sp. ALE010
ACGTAAACGCACAGCAAGCTAACTTTAAACCACAGGAAATCGCCAACCTGCTGTGGGCCGTGGCGAAACTGGTGGACAACGGGCAGGAGCAGACACCAGAACTCAAAGAGGCCGTGGCCGCGCTGTTGCCCCACGTGAACGTACAGAAAAACCAATTTAAGGCCCAGGGTATCGTCAACCTGCTGTGGGCCATGGCGAAACTGGTGGACAGCGGGCAGGAGTGGACACCAGGGCTCAAAGAGGCCGTGGCCGCGCTGTTGCCCCACGTGAACGCAAAGAAAGACCAATTTAATGCCCAGGGTAACGCCAACATTCTGTGGGCCATGGCGAAACTGGTAGACAACGGGCAGGAGTGGACACCAGGGCTCAAAGAGGCTGTGGCCGCGCTGTTGCCCCACGTTAACGCACAGAAAGACCAATTTAGTGCCCAGGATATCGCCAACCTGCTGTGGGCCATGGCGAAACTGGTGGACAACGGGCAAGAGTGGAAACCAGTGCTCAACGAGGCCGTGGCCGCGCTGTTGCCCCATGTGATCGCACAGAAAGACCAATTTAATGCCCAGGGCATTGTCAACCTGCTGTGGGCCATGGCGAAACTGGTGGACAACGGCCAGGAGCAAACACCAGAGTTCAACGAGGCCGTGGTCGCGCTGTTGCCCCACGTGAACACACAGAAAGACCAATTTAATGCCCAGGGCATTGTCAACCTGCTGTGGGCCATGGCGAAACTGGTGGACAACGGCCAGGAGCAAACACCAGAGTTCAACGAGGCCGTGGTCGCGCTGTTGCCCCACGTGAACACACAGAAAGACCAATTTATGCCTCAGCATATCGCCAACCTGCTGTGGGTCATGGCGAAACTGGTGGACAACGGGCTGGAGCAGATGCCAGTGCTCAACGAGGCCGTGGCCGCGCTGTTGCCCCACGTGGACACTCAGAAAGACCAATTTATTCCTCAGCATATCGTCAACCTGCTGTGGGCCATGGCAAAACTGGTGGACAACGGGCAGGAGCAGACACCAGGTCTCAAAGAGGCAGTGGCCGCGCTGTTGCCCCACGTGAACGCAAAGAAAGACCAATTCAATGCCCGGGATATCGCCAACCTGCTGTGGGCCATGGCGAAACTGGTGGACAACGGGCAGGAGCAGACACCAGGTCTCAAAGAGGCCGTGGCCGCGCTGTTGCCCCACGTGAACGCAAAGAAAGACCAATTCAATGCCCGGGATATCGCCAACCTGCTGTGGGCCATGGCGAAACTGGTGGACAACAGGCAGGATCAGACATCAGAGCTCAACGAGGCCGTGACCGCGCTGTTGTCCTACGTCAACATACAGAAAGCTAACTTTAAACCACAGGGTATCACCAATCTGCTGTGGGCCATGGCGAAACTGGTGGACAACGGGCAGGAGCGAACACCGGGGCTCAACGAAGCTGTGGCCGCGCTGTTACCCCACGTAAACACACAAATAGCGAACTTTAAACCACAGGAAATCGCCAACCTGCTGTGGGCCATGGCGAAACTGGTGATCAACGGGCAGGAGCAGACACCAGAGCTCAACGAAGCCGTGACCGCACTTTTGTCCCAAGTGAACGCAAAGAAAGACCAGTTTATTCCTCAGCATATCGCCAACCTGCTGTGGGCCATGGCGAAACTGGGTGAGCTCGTTGAGCTGAACGTGGTTAAATCCACGACTGAACTTCTTGTCTACCAAATCAGTAAATGCCCTCAGTTATCTCAGCAAGATATATCGATGTCTCTCTGGGGAGTATTGGTATGCTGTGTCAGGCTGTCCCAAGATGCCAATGCCAATAAAAACAGCTTGCTTGAAAAGCACATGGATGGCCTGTTTACTCGCCTGGAAAATGCAGCCTCAAACAATGGAGATGAACAATCCATCATTGCCATGGCCGCAAGCTGGCTTGGCAGAGCGTGTCCGATCGTCCCCCACTACCAGACAACCATTTCAAAAACTCAAACCGACTTCCGCGATCAACTTCAATCATGTATTCCCTCTTTAAAGATTGAAGCAGAAAGGAGTCTGAACTCATTACCTCCGGTTGATCTGCTACTGCCAGACCACAATATTATTATTGAAATTCAGGGACCCTCTCATTACGTATGTGGTGATTTCAAAACCAGGACTGGTTCGACTCTGCTGAAAATCGCACTGCTGCAAAAAGCAGGATTTGAGGTCATTGAAGTCCCGGTTAACACGCTTTGGAACCCGGATTCAATAAAACGATGTATTGATCAAATAAAGACCAGGGTGGACATCCCGCCACAAGGCCATGGCTCTGTATCACATAAAATCGGGTGGGCAGATGAGGCAAACGTTACCGCCGATAAAGAATGGCAATCCTCAGATCACTGTTACCTGACCGCCGAAGAACATTTAGAGAAGCAAACAGGCAAACCAAAAAAAAGAAAGAAAAAAAAGCCAATAACCTCTTCCCTTTCCTCATGACTCAAGAACTGTATTCATATTCCAGGGAAGGAGCGCCAGCGTTGAATACCTGTTGCCCAAAATGATTTGAAAATAACGGATTGGTGGCATCAGAAGTAGATGTGTATCCCCCAACGGCCTGGTTTTATAGACATTTCAGTAAAATGAACTTCTGAACAGAACAGCAGTCTACTTTTTATATTTTCATGAAGTAATGAAATATAGTTATGGATAGAAGCTCTGCTGGTATCAGTGGTCAATACGCAAGACCAGGCAAGAATTACAACAAACCGGATAACCATGCCACTTCTTCAATGCGTGGACGATATAGACAAGCCACAGTCAAACAATGGGATACTCCCCCCCACTCTGCCACGGGGCGCAATGGATTTTACCATTCTTCTGCCCCATGCTCTTCTCAATATGTACTGCTCCGTTCAGTAAACCCTGCTAAAGATTTTAATGCGCTCATCAAACCAGAAATAATGGATGGCCTGGTGAGTAAATCGGATCATTTCGGTCATCACTATGATGGAAGAGATCACGGCCTATATGCCAGTTCAATTAAAAAATACACGTCAGCGTCTAAAAGACCGTTAAATCGAGCTGAACAAAGCCAGCTGATACATTTGCTGCAAAATTTCACAGTCACACGGAGCTGGAATTGGCGAAGCCTGACGACAACATTTCATTCATTGACTTCAGCGGGTGTTTTTACCCCTCATAAGCCCGTGGATGAGCGTGTTAAGCTCACTCAAGCTACTTTATTGTCCACGCTATTTGATGCAATAACGTTCAAGTGCAACCAAAAACCTGAAGCCAGGGATATCGATGCCCGGGGAATCGTCAACCTGCTGTGGGCCATGGCAAAACTGGTGGACAACGGGCAGGAACGGACACCAGAGTTCAAAAAGGCCTTGGCCGCCCTTTTGCCCCACGCAAACACACAGAAAGAGCAATTTGTTCCTCAGCATATCGCTAACCTGCTGTGGGCCATGGTGAAACTGGTGAACAATGGGCAGGAACAGACACCTGGTCTGAAAGAAGCCGTGCTTGCACTGTTGCCCCACGTGAAAACACAGAAAGACCAATTTATTCCTCAGCATATCGCTAACCTGCTGTGGGCCATGGCGAAACTGTTGGACGACGGGCAGGAGTGGATACCAGGGCTCAAAGAAGCTCTGGTTGCGTTGTTGCCCCACGTGAGCGTACAAAAAGTTGGCTTTAATCCACAGGAAATCGCTAACCTTCTGTGGGCCATGGCTAAATTCGTGGTCAACGGGCAGGAGCAGCCCCCAGGGCTCAACGAAGCCGTGGCCGAGCTGCTGCCCCACGTCAACGCGCAGCAAGACCAATTTAATGCCCAGGATATCGCCAACCTGCTGTGGGCCATGGCGAAACTGGTGATCAACGGACAGGAGCGGACACCAGAGCTCAAAGAAACCCTGGCCACGCTAATCCCCCTGGTAAACACACATAAAGACCGGTTCAATCCCCAGGGTATCGCCAACCTGCTGTGGGCCATGGCGAAACTGGTGGACAACGGGCTGGAGCGAACACCAGAACTTAACAAAGCCGTGGCCGGGCTGCTGCACCACGTAAACGCACAGGCTAACAAACCACAGGAAATCTCCAACCTGCTCTGGGCCATAGCGAAACTGGTGGACAACGGGCTGGAGCGGACACCAGAGTTCAAAGAGGCCCTGGCCACGCTGTTGCCCCAAGTGGTCGCACAAAAAGCTAACAGTAAACCACAGGAAATAACCAACCTGCTGTGGGCCTTGGCGAAACTGGTGGACAACGGACTGAAGTGGACACCAGAGCTCAAAAAAGCGGTAGCCAGGCTGTTGCCTCACGTGAACGCACAGAAGGCTAACTTTACACCACAGGGTATTGCCAACCTGCTGTGGGCCATGGCGAAACTGGTGGACAACGGGCTGGAGCAAACACCAGAGCTCAAAGAAGTCGTGGCCAGGCTGTTACCCCACGTGATCGCACAGACAGCTAACTTTAACCCACAGGGTATTACCAACCTGCTGTGGGCCATGGCGAAACTGGTGGACAGCGGGCAGGAACGGACCCCGGAACTCAACGAGACCATGGCCGCGCTGTTGCCACACGTGAACGTAAAGAAAGACCAATTTAATGCCCAGGAAATCGCCAACCTGCTGTGGGCCATGGCGAAACTGGTGGACAACGGGCTGGAGTGGACAGCAAGGCTCAACCAGGCCGTGGCCGCACTGTTGCCCTGCGTGAACGCACAGAAAGACCAATTTATTCCTCAGCATATCGCCAACCTGCTGTGGGCCATGGCGAAACTGGTGGACAACGGGCTGGAGCAGACAGCAGAGCTCAAAGCGGCCATGACCGCGCTGTTACCCCACGTAAATGCACAGAGAGACCAATTGGTTCCTCAGCATATCGCCAACCTGCTGTGGGCCATGGCGAAACTGATAGACGGCAGGCAAGAGTGGCTCCCGGGGCTCAACGGGGCAGTCGCCGCTCTGCTGCCCTGCGTAAACGCACAGAAAGACCAATTCAGTGCCCAGGGCATCACCAACCTGCTGTGGGCCATGACCAAACTGGTGGACAACGGGCTGGAGCAGACACCAGAGCTCAAAGCGGCCCTGGCCGCGCTGTTTGCCCACATGAATGCACAGAAAGAACAATTTAATGCCCAGGGTATCGCCAACCTGCTGTGGGCCATGGCAAAACTGGGTGAGTTCGTTGAGCTGGGTGTGGTGACCTCTACCTTTGAATCTTTTGTCTACCGAATCAGTGGCAACCCTCAGCTCTCTGAGCAAGAGATATGGATGTCTCTCTGGGGAGTCATGGTGTGCTGTGCCAGGCTGTTTCTAGACTCCCATGCTAAAAATAACGTGCTTGAAAAGCACATGGATGACCTGTTTACTCGCCTGAAAAATACCTCCCCGAATAATGAAGAGAATCAATGCACCATTGCCATGGCCGCCAGTTGGCTTGGAAGAGCGTGTCCGGTCACCCCCCATTACCAGGCAATCATTTCAAAACCTCAAAGCGTCGTCCGAGATCAACTCCAATCATGCATTCCATCATTAAAGATTGAAGAAGAAAAGAGTCTGAAATCATTACCGCCAGTCGACCTGCTACTGCCAGATCACAACATTGTGATTGAAGTTCAGGGACCATTTCATTACGTGAGTGGTGATTTCAAAACCAGGAATGGGTCGACTCTGCTGAAAATCGCACTGTTGCAAAAAGCAGGATTTGAAGTCTTTGAAATCCCGACTAACACGCTTTGGAAACCGGGTTCAATAAAACGATGTATTGATCAAATAAAGACCAGGGTGGACTTCCCGCCACAGGATCATGCCTTTGCATCTCATAACACCGGGTGGCAATCCTCTGATCACCGTTACTTAACCGCCGAAGCACATTTAGAAAAGCAAAAAGGCAAACCCAAAAAAAGAAAAAGGAAGAAAAAAAAGCCAATAACCGCTTAAATTTATAAACATTTAAGCAAAATGAACTTCTGAACTGCACAGCAGTCTGCTTCTTATATTTTCATGAATTAATGAAATATAATTATGGACAGAAGCTCTACTGGTATCAGTGGTCAATACGCAAGATTGGATAATGATTATAACCAGCCGAATGATCATGCCGATTCTTCAAAGCGTGGTCGATATGGACATTGTTCAGTCAGACAGTGGCATAATCCCCCCCGCACAAACCCGGGGCGTAATGAATTTTATCGTTCTTCTGACGTATGCCCTTCTCAACATCTACAGTGCCGTTCAGTAAACCCTGCTCAAGATTTTAATGCACTCATCAAACCAGAAATAATGGATGATCTGGTGAATAAATCCTATCATTTCGGCCACCGTTATGATGGAAGAAATCACGGGCAATATGCCATTTCAATTAAAAAATACACGCTAGATGCTGAAAGACCGTTAAACAGGACTGAACAAAGCCAGCTGATACATTTGCTGCAAAATTTTACCGCAACACCGAGTTGGAATTGGCGAAGCCTGACGTCAACACTTCATTCATTGACTTCAGCGGGCGTTTTTACCCCTCATAACCCCATGGATCAGAGTGTTAAGCTTACTCAAGCTGCCTTATTATCAACGTTACTTGATGCAATAATATTCAATTGCAACCAAAAACCTCAAGCCATGGATATTGAAGCCCGGGCAATTGCCAACCTGCTGTGGGCCATGGCGAAACTGGTGGACAACGGGCTGCAGCGGACACCAGAACTCAAAGAGGCCGTGGCCGCGCTGTTACCCCAGGTGAGCGCACATAAAGACCAGTTTATTCCTCTGAATATCACCAACCTGCTGTGGGTCATGGCGAAACTGGTGGACAACTGGCGGGAGCGGACGCCAGCGCTCAACGAGGCCATAGCCGCGCTGTTGCCCCGCGTGAACGCACAGAAAGACCAATTTAATGCCCAGAGTATCACCAACCTGCTGTGGGCCATGGCGAAACTGGTGGACAACGGGAAGGAGCGGACACCAGCGCTCAACGAGGCCGTGGCCGCGCTGTTGCCCCTCGTGAACGAACAGCAGGCTCACTTTACACCACAGGGTATCGCCAACCTGCTGTGGGCCATGGCAAAACTGGTGGACAACGGACAGGAGTGGACACCAGCGCTCAACGAGGCCGTGGCCGCGCTGTTGCCCCTCGTGAACGAACAGCAGGCTCACTTTAAACCACAGGGTATCGCCAACCTGCTGTGGGCCATGGCAAAACTGGTGGACAACGGACAGGAGTGGACACCAGCACTCAACGAGGCCGTGGCCGCGCTGTTGCCCCTCGTGAACGCACAGAAAGCAAACTTTAAACCACAGGGCATCGCCATCCTGCTGTGGGTCATGGCGAAACTGGTGGACAACGGGCTGGAGCAGACACCAAATCTCAAAGAAGCCGTGGACGCCCTGTTGTCCCAGGTGAACGCACAGAAAACAAACTTTAAACCACAGGGCATCGCCAACCAGCTCTGGGCCATGGCGAAACTGCTGGACAACGGGCAGGAGCAGACACCAAATCTCAAAGAAGCCGTGGACGCCCTGTTGCCCCAGGTGAACGCACAGAAAGCTAACTTTAAACCACAAGGTATCGCCAACCTGCTGTGGGCCATGGCGAAACTGGTGGACCACGGGCTGGAGCAGACATCAGGACTCAAAAAGGCCGTGGCCGCGCTGTTGCCCTTCGTGAGCACACAGAAATCCCAATTTAATCCCCAGGATACCGTCAACCTGCTGTGGGCCATGGCAAAACTGGTGGACAACCAACAAGAGCAGACACCAGAACTCAACGAAGCCGTGGCCGCGCTGTTACCCCACGTGAGTGCTCAGAAACACCAGTTTATTCCACAGGAAATCGCAAACCTGCTGTGGGCCATGGCGAAACTGGGTGACAACGGGCAAGAACAGGTGCCAGAGCTCAACCGGGCCGTGACCGTGCTGTTGCCCCACGTGAACGCACAGAAAGCTAATTTTAAACCACAGGAAATCGCTAACCTGCTGTGGGCCATGGCGAAACTGGGTGAGCTCGTTGAGCTGAACGCAGTTACCTCTACGTTCGAATCGCTGGTCTACAAAATCAGTGAAAACCCGCAGCTCTCTCAGCAAGGGATATTGATATCTCTCTGGGGAGTCATGGTATGCTGTGCCAGGCTGTTTATGGTCTCCAATGCCAATAAAAATAACGTGCTTGAAAAGCACATAGTTGACCTGTTTACTCGTCTGGAAAAGACATCCCCGGACAATGGAGAGGAACAAACCGTCATTGCCATGGCCGCAAGTTGGCTTGGGAGAGCGTCCCCAGTCGTCCCCCATTACGAGACTTTCATATCAAAACATCAATCCAACTTTCGCCATCAGCTCCAATCATGCATTCCATCTTTGCAGATTGAAGAAGAAAAGAGCCTGAACTCATTACCGCCGGTTGACCTGATACTGCCAGATCACAACATGGTGATTGAAATTCAGGGAAAGTTTCATTACGTGAGTGGTGATTTCAAAACCAGGAATGGGTCGACTCTGCTGAAAATCGCACTGTTGCGAAAAGCAGGATTTGAGGTCATTGAAATCCCGGTTAACCAGCTTTGGAACCCAGATTTAATTATTGATCAAATAAAGACCAGGGTGGCCATCCCACCACAGGGCCATGGCAGTGCATCAGTTAAAATCGAGTGCGTAGATGAGACAAACGTTACCGCCGACAAAGAGTGTCAATCCTCAGATCCACGTTATTTAGCCGCCGGGGAACATTTAGAAAAGCAAACAGACAAACCAAAAAATAGAAAAAAGAAAAGAAAAAAAACTCATAAACATTTCAGCAAAATGAACTTCTGAACAGAACCGCAGTCTGCTTTTTATATTGTCATGAATTAATGAAATATAATTATGCATAGAACCTCTGCTGATATCAGTGGTCAATACGCAAGATCAGGTAGTAATGACAACCAACCGGATAACCATGCCGCTTCCGGAAGGCGTGGACGATATAGAGAGTGTACAGTCAGACAGCGGGATCATCCCCCCCGCCAGAGGCGTAATGTATTTTACCATTCTCCTGGCGCACGCCCTCCTCAAAATCTACTGAGCCGTTCAGTAAACCTTGCTCAGGATTTTAATTCCCTCATCAAAAAAGAAACAATCAATACTCTGGTGAATAAATCGAATCGTTTCGGTCCTGAATATGATGGGAGATATCACGGTCATTATGCCAGTTCAATTAAAAAATACACGTTAGCTGCTAAAAGACCGTTAAATCGAATAGAACAAAGCCAGCTGATGCGTTTGCTGCAAAATTTTACTGTAACGCGGAGCTGGAATTGGCGAAGTCTGACGACAACATTTCATTCATTTACTTCAGCGGGTGTTTTTAGCTCTCATAGATCCCTCGATGAGCGTGTTAAGCGTACTCAAACTGCCTTATTGTCAACGTTAATTGATGCCATCATATTTAACGGCAACCAAAAACCGGAAGCCAGTGATATTGGTGCCCAGGAAATCACTAACCTGCTGTGGGCCATGGCAAAGCAGGTGGACAACGGGCACGAGCGGACACCAGGGCTCAAAGAGGCCGTGGCTGCGCTGTTGCCCCACGTGAAGGCACAGAAAGCTGACTTTAAACCACAGGAAATCGCCAACCTGCTGTGGGCCATGGCGAAACTGGTGAGCAACGGGCAGGAGCAGACACCAGCGTTCAACGAGGCCGTGGCATCGCTGTTGCCTTTCGTGTACGTACAGAAAGACCAATTTA
>NZ_JBLYNV010000106.1:0-9631 GCF_049310165.1 Endozoicomonas sp. ALE010
GATCAGCCAGAATCCATGTTCACGCCTGGCCAGAATTCGTGTTCACGCTTTGCCAGAATGAGCGTTCACGATTAGCCAGAATATGCACCAGTAAGTCTCGACAGAGCCTCACCGTACTTTTTGGCATGATTCCGATAACTATTCAGCACCGAAAGCCCATCTTTGGAAAATAACGAATTTCGGGCAGCCCCAAAACCAGCTTCAGGATTTACCACATAGTCGATGAAAAACCTTGGACTACAGAAGTTCTTCAAGGAAATCCGGTTTATCAGACTACTCAGCGCCTCTACCATAAGCGCTCCTGGTGAAATCCCTTTGACTGGAATTAAACGACTACTCGAAACCTTCATGAAGTACGTACCTCCTTACGCTACCTTATCCCTGCCAGGCTTGCGCTCACCAGGCTTTGTCGAGCCAGATTTCGATTCTTTTTCAGGCTCCCCCATCAGAATACTCCAGACCTCATCCATACTTACCGAATTAATCAAGGCCTCACCCGCCCTGATATCTTTGGCAATGCGCTTAAGCGCTATTGGCTCCAAGCGCTCTACTTCAAAATCTTTCCAGCTGACATAATCTCTATTGTCGTTAAGCGCACGGTTGAGCGCTCTCTCCATCCACTGTTTCAATATGCCCACGCAACCACAGGAACCAACAAACAGATCTTCCAGCCTACCCATAACACCGTCGGATAATTTCGCCGGATAAAAAGCAAACAAAGAAAGGAATGCTTCTTCAAAAGCTTCAATATCGCCACTTGAACTGGCAAGGTAAGGTGAGAAATTAATGACTTTGGTTCGTCTGGCCAGCTACCCACTTCCTTCCAGAAACCTCAATAATTCATAATTCCCATCCATAACCAGCTTGAGCTCCCCCTTGTTGGAGATGGACTTCAGGGTTTCCATATAGAGATTCATGAGGTACTCATCCCTACAACTCATGAGAAAATGGTGCGCCTCATCTACAAACAAATAGCGCACCTGGCGAGACTCAATCGCCTCCTCCATCGCGCTCATCAACTCCTGCTCCGAGTTTTTACGGGCAAGTACTTTCTGCATTTCTTTAATGGGAAATCTTGAGCTGTCACTCAGCATCAAATTCCGTCTGGTCATACCAATATCGACACACTGAATCAGAATCGATCTGGCAAGAGCGCCCCACTCGAACTTCTTACTGCGAGGACTTCTCACCTCTTCATACAATACCGGTATTTCCGGGCAATTCTCCTCCAGGGTCGTTGCATAATGAGCTTCCAGCTTTTCATACTTCCTGTGATGCACCATTGATTTACCGACCCCGGTAGCACCTGGGATAAGGATGATCTGATTTGCGTCAGACGCCAAAGCCAGGTCCAACGCTTCTGACACCTCCGTCAAACGCGGATGAGTGACAATACCCTCCGTTTTGAAGTAGCTTTTCCTGCTCTTCGAATCGCTGGCAAGAATACTTTCAGGGACAGCACACTTAGGTGATAAGGCAGCTTTCTTTGCCATTAGAATTTCTCCGGTTTATGGCTTGATGGATCCATCTTCTTATTGAACAACCCTTTTGAGGGTTTTAATTCAGTCTGAACAACAACCTCAGCTTCACGCTCAATCTCCCCCTTCAGCTGAGCTTCCTTGCTATTCACAAGGGACTGGGCTGCCTGATGGCTTTCCACGACATCATTTGCCGATTTCGTCTGAAAAAAGCGTGCAGCACTGATCTCTTCACGAGAAAAAACATCGTGATATTTATCTTCCTGCTCACGGCGACAGGCAAGAATCCACTCCCCCCCCAAACAGACTGCGATATAGCTATTATCCATTGGGTCATAACGGATCGGGACACTCTTCCCAACCCACTTGGGATCATTAAGCTTCTTATGCGAAAAGAGCTTGTTATTAAATTTCACCCCTCTGCTAACCAGAATTTTTCGCATCAGCTGACTGTCTTCAATGAGTGTCAATGCCAGGAATTCCTCACTGTATTCAATATTCCTGACATCTCTGACGCCATGTTTTTCAATACTCTCACTTAGAGCCGTGGCTGGAGAAATCCCCATGGCACTATGAGTTTGGTTTATATAGAGCTGAAAAAGAAAACTCTCGAGCGCTTCTTTAAGCCTCTTGATATTCCAAAGTGCCAACCGGTAAGGATTAACCTCTTTGCTCATCTGGCGAATATTTCTGGTATTCTGTGTATTGCCCTCCATTTTATAAAAAAAGGAGGTATTAAGAGTGCCGAACATCCGCTCAATCAACGAACCGACTTTCGCCTTACCTGTGCGATCTATGATCGTGACACCATATCGGGCACAAAGTTTCTGGAAGTACACACTTTTAAACTCAGCCCCACCATCCACTACCAGCTCTTCAGGGAGCCGCCCGTTACGTCGTACACAATCTCTAACCACCATCATCAAACTGGCTCGTGACGGGTTATCAAAAGACAAATAAACTCCAAGTGGTGCGCGGCTATAGGCATCAATCATCAATGAAAGCCAGATTCGATTCACATTTTTTTTCTTTGCTTTGATATGCTCTCTAGCCTCTTCAGCACTCAGAACTCTCAAAGTAGACAGGTCAATCAACGTATGATCAGTATGCGCTCTCTGATATGCCCGCTCACCATGAGGATCAGAAGTATCAATTGAGGGATCCAGACCCGGCCGCAAATTATTAGCAGCTTTTGAACCATGACGAGGCAGTGCTAATTTATGCGATTGATGAGCAAGAATTCTCTGCCTGAATGTTTCCAGACAAACAGTACCAATACCTAATTCCGCACACTCAGCATCAAAGCTCGCATGGACATCACTAATATTTTTAACCGTGGGCGTTTTGAATTCGGTCTCAATATACTTTTCAATTAGCTCCTCAGTCTGCTCAGAAAACCTCTTCGATCGATTACCCTTGCCAGCATCATCATCCAACAGGCCGTAATAACCACAACCGAACCTTATCTGTGCCTTTTTATAGCGCCTATGGTAATTACGTACACCTGGCGCAGGGCTCCGGTCTTCACCTGAAGGGTAAAATTGCTATATGAATAGTGGTCAATACGAGGCTGATCATTACCAGTAATCACTTCAACCATGACAGAGTTGCTGGGGGCATCAAGAGACAGCACCCTCCAATAGCTATCACCATGACGGTATTGGTTACCAACTTTTATTTCATGGACATTCGAAAACAACAGGTCAGAAGCAACCATCGACCTTTGCTTGTTAATGAAACTTCTTTTCACCTCATCAGAAGCAAACAAATGGCACTTAGCAGGCCTTGATAAACGCTCGTTATCCAAATCTGCAAGCAATCGTCCCTGCCCAACCATCCATAAAATGTCATCAACCTTAACTGAATCGTGATAACCCAGAAGATCTGATACCGAGATCACTTGCTGTTCACGAACAGTTTTAAGCACAGCTTCCTGTCGTTCCTCATCAACCGCTGATGATCTTCCTCTCATAAAATCAGCAACATGACAGGCGTTATCAATTCTAATAGTTTTCTCACGGTTCCTGATGAAGAACTTATGACCAAGACCAGTGCCTTCAAGAACTTCATCAATGGCAGGATACATCCAGTCGCCATCTTCCAGCTGATAACGTCCTGGATGCTTTTGACTAAGCTTAATAATTGTTTCATCAGAGTCCTTGCACTGAATGAAACCAATAAAGTCTTTACTGATCACAAAAAAATCGGGGGTGTAGTCAATTGATCTCAACACTCCATTTTTATCAGGAGCCTTGATTTTAAATTTACGAGGCTGGCACCTGAAAAGAGTGATGTCAGGATTAATTTCAGCCAACAGCAAATACGACAGCTCAACGTGAAGACTCTCAAACTGGATGATCATTCCATTCTTATGGCTTACAAATCGTCCAGATGTGGTGTATGCGTTGCTTTTAACAGTTCGGGCAGGATCGGAAGACAGAATAAGCGCTACCATCGCCAACCCGGATTCAGTCACACCTCTCGACTTGCAATACAACAGCACTTCTTCATCTGATAGCAACGCAGACTCCTATTTTTTAATTTTGTTATCCTATTTTTCAGATTTCACAATTTTTTTAATCATCTCAACTGCCTTTTCTCAAAACAGAAGTTTGACTTTAAAATCAAGCAGGTGTTATTATGGGCTAACATCCCATACAGATAATTTTTTTATCAATAAAAACAGCAAGTTAAATATTAACTGTATCTAAAGTGTAAATGTTAGGTAAACAGACCTAATACCTTATAATAAGCACAACTTTCAGCTTTTATGCTGAAAGTATAGACTCGTTATGAATATTGACCAGCCAGGCAAGAGCAGGTTCATCAAAACCGTTCGTAGCAACCTCATTTCAGCATTAAAAAAAACACCCTCAACAGAAAGATCCGACTCATTTATGACTCAGTCAGAACTAGCCAGACTGCTACTCATAACTCCTCAACAGCTGTTCAAAATTCTCAATGAAGGGAATCCAACCCTTGGAACGATCTGGCAGATCTGCAACACATTGAGAATTTCACCACAATCACTTTTTGAAGGTACTGAGCTGGAAGACATGAATCGTATAGATCCAAATATTGAGCAGATATTGAAAGACAGGGAAAAGAAACATTAGGTCAGATTACTAGCCATCCAAACAACTCCAGACATATACTTCACTCCAACTCAATAACACCAATATTCAACAAGGATGACAGCTCAACATGAGCCGTTCAAAAATCGCCGCATTTATTGATGTAGAAAACCTTACCCACTGGCTTAAGGAAAAAGGCCCCGAAAAGCTGGTTACAGAGCTCAGCTCGACTGGCCAGCTAATTGTCCGGAAGGCCTATGGTAACTGGAACACTCCTAACATTCAGGGTTTTCAGGCAGACCTGAATCGTCAGGGCTTTGAGCTGATGCACAACTATCATCCCGTTGCCGGAAAAAACTCATCGGATATTCAGTTAACCGTTGATGTAATGGAAAGCGCCCTGCGGCTTACGGATGTAGAATGGTTTGTCCTGGCCACCGGTGACTCTGACTTCTCACCGTTGTTCCGAAGATTAAGGGAGATGGGCAAAGAAGTTATTGGAGTAGGCCCTCGCTCTCCTCTCAGTGAGTCGGTAAAAACATCCTGCACCCGCTATATTTTCACAGACACACCAGAAAGCCTGGATGCTGATACCCGTTCTGAAGAACTGAAAAAAGCCATTGATCTTACCTTGCGTACTCTCAAAACTTTTGATGGCGCAGCTGACTGCTCCGTTTTGAAAACCCGTCTGATCTCAATTGACAGCGCCTTCAATGAAAAAGCCTTTGGATTCACCTCATTTACCGATTTCCTCAAGGATATTGACTCCATAGAAATCAGCCTGCATGAGAAGAGGAAGTGCTGGCAAGCAAGCCTTGCTACTGCTGCTAATAGAGTCACTCCAACTCAACAAACACAGTTACAGCCACCTACACAACCTCAGCCTGACAAAGAAAAACTCGCAGAAACCTATCTTCAGATTCTGAAAAAACTACAATGGCCACAAATTGAAAAAAACACACTCACTAAAGCATTGACCTTGGCAGCCACACTTTCTCCTTTGCCAAGAAAAGATTTCCCTGCCATTCTGGCAAAAACCAGCAAAGGACAAATCTCTGAAACAGATGCAAAAAAGGTAACCAGCTTACTTTATAAAAGTCACCTGCTTGATATCTCTCACACAGATCCGAAAAATAGCCCCGCAACACAGTGCTACCAACTAAAACATAAGAAAAACTATCTTCAGGAAATTGATCAGGCGATGCTTTCCAGACTGCATAATGCCTGTCAAAACAACCAGCAAACCTTGAGCTATGCCGTTGTTCAAACCATGACTTTTAACAAATACCCTCAGGATCTATTCTCGAAATTGTTACAGGATACGCAAGGGGTACCATAGCCTCTTCAACCTCGTAAAAATGATTAAAAAAACCCCAATCATCCAGAAATGAGAGGGGCTATTTCTTAACATTATAAAACTCGGTTAACAGAAGCTGCCCAATAACTCAGGACTTGGGCTTCAGGTAAGGACCGTTTGGTAATTTCGTCGGATCCAGATACAGAACCTGATAATTAGCCTGCTGTGTCAAAGGCAAATAATTAGGAGCAGCCCTGGTAATTGCAGCAGAAACAGCCATCACCACCAAATCAGCCAGAGGATTACCAGAAGAGTTATTCTGTTGCGGTGTGTACTGCATGGTTTTATTGGCAGTCCATAATTCCTCACCGGTCTTACCACTGACAATACGGTAGGTAAAGCTGACCGTCACGGTTGTGCTCAAAACAATATACTGTGCATCCCACTTATTAATGGTCACATACAAAATGGCGTCAGCACCAAACATATTACCCAGTTGAACCGGGTCGGCCGAGTGAACCAGATCGGCATCGTAAAGCCCTTCACCTTCCAGAACCGTCTTTACCGTATTCACCGGAAAAACATAGTACCCTTTCTCGGCTAATGGCACAGAAATGGTGGACAGGAAGTAATTTGGCGCATCAACGTCAACAGACTCATTAACAACCGGTACAACCAGTAATGAGCTGGGGTTCGCCTGCTGAAAAGCACTGAAATCAACCTTTGGGGCCTGGGCAGCACAGCCAGCTAACAAGCTGACACCCAGTATAGTCAGCCATTTTTTCACATTGGTAATCATTGTTAACTGTCCTTCTGGCCGTCAGCCTTTGGCTTACTCGTCAGGTTATTAATCATGGCATCCATAAGATGGCGACTTTCAGGCCAGAGATCCCTCTCTCTGGTGTAGTAAATAACAGCTTCATCGGTTTTACCCTGTTGCAACATCAGGGTTCCATACTCCGCATACATACCCGGTGCTACACGACCATTAGCCTCTTCTATCGCCTGCAGCAATTGCTCAGACAACACCGCCAGCTCAGCAGGGTCTTTGTAATAACCATAAAGCCCGGATTCGTACTCACCCCAATGATACAACCCCTGATTGGTCTGACACCCAGCCAGGAACAGAGAACCGGAAACTACCGCCACCGTGATTAGTTTTTTTACGTTCAACATTTAATAGCCACCGATCGCAAATGTCTTACTGACGCCTTCAGCCACGTAGAACTTCTCACTTAGAACCGTCTTACCTGACCGTTGTATTTCCAGAAAATGGGTTCCAGCCTCAATACGCAACCCTGATTTTCCAGCAGAGAATTGAGCCGCAGCTCCCATTTGAATTCCATCCAGTATTACCAAATCACCCTGTCTGGCATCAGTAAACATAATGAACGGCCGGTCATCCAACGCCTGAACATTTTCTGTCGGCGTATTAACACACCCCGTAAGGACAACAAAGGACATGAAAACAGCAAATAATGTAGAAAACTTAAACATTCTGAACAGCCCCATTTATTCAACAATTTCCAGTTTATCCAGACTGTGGCCGTCTAATGATCCGCTGATCACTCGCACGACACTGCCTTCATTATTTTCGTTATCACCAAACGTTGATATCACTTCAACTCTGGCTACCTCAGCACCCGGTAGGGTGACAGTAAAGCCAGTTTGTTTGGATTTAATCTTTTTCCCGGCAGTCATCACACGCAGCTGCTTTCCTGCAGAAAGTCCCTGACTCTGACCACCACTGATGAAAATCTGTCCATCAACAACATCGAGGATATAGGTCTTCCAGGGTCGCTCCATCATTTTCTGGATCATGTCATCGATCACTTCGCTAATGGCTGCGGCAATCGCTTTATCAGTTAATGTACCGTCGTAAGCAGCACGGGAGCCAAAACCGGCAACTGATGCACTTTCCAGCGTTGCTTCACCAGCCCCCGAGGCAGAGAAGAAAGCCTGCCCGGTGTTCACATCCACCAGTCGCAATTCAACTTTTGCATGGGCTAACTGGGTTTTGGTACTACTGAGAAACCCGCTTTCTCCGGTGACATTCCGGCCAAACTCTGTCAGGGAACCAACAACCAGCGTATCCACACCCACCAGCTCACCACCCGCACCGAACATCTGTCTCTCTTGTTCTATACGTGAAAGGTCCGGACGCTCAAAAACCACAAAATTACCGGAATTAATCAAACGGGTTGAGAGCATATCACTCAACTGTTTGCCCAAAGGGTCCATATGATCATCACGCAACAGCGAACGGCCATAATTGGTTTCGTTAGTCATCCTGCCAATGGCGATTTTTCGCTTAAGAGAGAGCGCCTGCCTTTGGGCCAATTCTGTCGCCTTTTTTTGAGCCGCAATCTGTTGCTCCTGACTTACAGGTGCTTCTTTAACTGCCACATGCGGTGTCTGCGTTGCGCAACCAGCCAGAGCAAGAGCGACGGCAACGGTAGCTATTTTTTTCATATCTGGAAAACTTTCAATGTCAGGGGTACGGAAATATATCTGGCAAAAATTTTACAAGATTATTACGAGCAGTTATATCAAAATCAAGTGCAACGGAAATCACGCATATCACCTGTAAATGTACAATCGTACTATCCAAGAATTATCGAAAATTTCACACAAAGCTATCTGGGACCCTGCTCCCCACAGTCAATAAAAGGCTGTGGTACAACCCACGGGCGGTAGCGTCTTTGCGAAAAGCTATCCTTTCAAGTAAAAATAAACAAACGTACTATTATTAACCCGAACAACTCTAAGGCAAGAGACCGCAACTAGGGAAAAATCATGAAATCCCCCGAAGCCATTGAGCCCAATGGCTTCGGGGGATTTCATGATTTTTCCCTATTATCTGGCGTAATCGGGTTATAAGAAAACCGGGGTCGGAAAACTCGGGTCGGAGAACCCGGGTAGGGTCTTGAATCTTGAATTGAGGATATTCTAAAGGTGGAACTGGATTTACTGGATAACGTGGCTTGCTAACCATATGATGACAAAATGCACACATTCACTATACTAACCCTATGAAATGCTTTAACTGGAACCCTGACAAGAATCAGCAGCTGATAAGTCAGCGGGATAAATCCTTTGAAGAGATTATCTTTCATATCCAAAGCGGCGACCTGCTTGATGATATCACCCACCCTAATACGGTGGACTATCCTCACCAGCGGGTGTTTGTGGTCAATGTGCAGGGCTATGTCTGGCTGGTGCCTTATGTAGAGAATGAAAAGGAGATTTTCTTGAAAACCCTGATACCGAGCCGAAAGTTTACCCGCGATTACCTGGGAGGTGATTCATGAAAAAAAACAAGCTGGATCAAGAGGAACAGGCACTTCTGGACGCCTTTGAAGCGGGGGATTATGAGTCTACCCTGACCCCGGAACGCAAAGCGGCACTAGAGAGTGTTGCTAGCGAGAGTTTTAAAAAGGATAAGCGCATCAATATCCGTATCTCCCAACGTGACCTGCTGGCCATTCAGTCCCGTGCCCAGCGTGAAGGTATTCCCTACCAGACGCTGGTCTCCAGCATTATTCACAAGTACCTGTCTGGCTCGTTGCTGGATGTGTCTTCCCGATCCTGATTATGCTGACTCCCGATCCCTCCGCTTCCCTATGGCAGCGGATAAAATTGATGACCAAACATGCAACACGCAAGAACCGCTAAATGACTAACCAGGCATTACTGTAGTGGTCAAGTAAAAATGGACACCTGATTAAGCCGCTTTACTGAATTCCTGTTGCTCAAAGTCCACAGGGCTCACGTAATCAAGA
>NZ_JBLYNV010000107.1:0-9480 GCF_049310165.1 Endozoicomonas sp. ALE010
TCAACACCAGGAATGGTTCGACTCTGCTGAAAATCGCACTGTTGCAAAAAGCAGGATTTGAGGTCATTGAAATTCCGGTTAACAGGCTTTGGAATCAGGATTTAATGAAACCATACATTGATCAAATAAAGACCAGGACAGGCATACCGCCACAAGGGCATGGCTCTGTATCACTTAAAAGAAGGTGGGCAGATGCGCCATACGTTACTGCTGATAAAGGCAGGCAACCCTCAGATCACGGTCACTTAACCGCCGAAGAACATTTACAAGAACAAACCCGCAAACCAGCCAAGAGGAAGAAAAAAACAGCCAGTAATCCCCTCCCTTCGATCCAGAAACTGTTTTCACATTCCTGCAAAATGAACTTCTGAACAGAACCGCAGTCTGCTTTTTATATTCTCATGAATTAATGAAATATAGTTATGAATAGATGCTCTGCTGGTATCAGTGATCAATACGCAAGATCAGGTAATGATGACAACCAGCCGGATAACCATACCGCTTCTGCAAGGGGTGGACGATATAGACAGTGTACAGTCAGACATCGGAATAATCCTTCCCATCCTGCCCCGGGGCACAATGAATTTTACTATTCACCTGACGCATGCCCTCCTCAAAATCTACTGCACCGTTCAGTAAACCTTGCTCAAGATTTTAATGCCCTCATAAAAGAAGAAATAATCATTGGCTGGGTGAATAAATCGGATCGTTTCGGTGATCGCTATGATGGGAGAGATCACGGCCTATATGCCAGTTCAATTAAAAAATACACGTCAGCTGCTAAAAGACCATTAAATCGAGACGAACAAAGCCAGCTGATACCTTTACTGCAAAATTTTTCCGTAACACGAAGCTGGAATTGGCGAAGCCTGACGACAACACTGCATTCATTGACTTCAGCGGGTGTATTTACCCCTCATAAGCCCATGGAGGAGCGGGTTAAGCGTACTCAAGCGGCCTTACTGTCAACGCTACTTGATGCCATCATATTCAAGTGCAACCAAAAACCTCCAGCCAGGGATATTGATGCCCAGGGTGTCGTCAACCTGCTGTGGGTCATGGCAAAACTGGTAGACAGCGAGCAGGAGCAAAAACCAGGACTCAACAAAGCTGTGGCCGCACTGTTGCCCCTTGTGAACACCCAAAAAGACCAATTTAATGCCCAGGGCATCAGCAACCTGCTGTGGGCCATGGCGAAACTGGTGGACAACGGGCAGCAGTTGGCACCAGAGCTTAACCAGGCCGTGGCTGCGCTACTGCCCCGCGTGAACGCACAGAAAAACCAATTTAATGCCCAGGGCATTGCCAACCTGCTGTGGGCCATGGCGAAACTGGTGGATAACAGACATGAGTTAACACCAGGGCTCAACGAGGCTGTGGCCAAACTGTTGCCCCACCTGAACGCAAAAAAAAACCAATTTATTCCTCAGCATATCGCCAACCTGCTGTGGGCCGTGGCAAAACTGGTGGACAACGGGCTGGAACAGACAGCAGAACTTAACAAGGCCGTGGCCGCGCTGTTGCCCCTCGTGAACGCAAAAAAAAAACCAATTTATTCCTCAGCATATCGCCAACCTGCTGTGGGCCATGGCAAAACTGGTGGACAACGGGCAGGAGCAAACCCCAGAACTCAACAAGGCCGTGGCCGCGCTGTTGCCCTTCGTGAACGCACAGAAAGCTAACTTTAAACCTCAGGAAATCACCAACCTGCTGTGGGCCCTGGCGAAACGGGTGGACAACGGGCAGGAGCGGACACCAGGGCTCAAAGAGACTGTGGCCGCGCTGTTGCCCCAAGTGAGCGCACCAAACAACCAATTTATTCCTCAGCATATTGCCAACCTGCTGTGGGCCATGGCGAAACTGGTGGACAACGGGCAGGAGCAGACACCAGAGCTCAAAGCCGCCCTGGCCGTACTGTTTACCGGCGTGAATGCACAGAAAAATCAATTTAACCCTCAGCATATTGCCAACCTGCTGTGGGCCATGGCGAAACTGGTGGACAATGGGCTGGAGCAAACACTAGAGCTGCACAGGGCCGTGGCCGCGCTGCTGCAACATGTGAATGTACAGAAAAACCTATTTAATGCCCAGGATATCGCCAACCTGCTGTGGGCCATGGCGAAACTGGCGGACAACGGGGCGTTGATATCAGGGCTCAACGAGGCCGTGGCCGCGCTGTTGCGACACGTCAACACAGAGCAAGCTAACTTTAAACCACAGGAAATCGCCAACCTTGTGTGGGCCATGGCGAAACTGGTGGATAACGGGGAGTGGACATCAGAGCTCAGCGAGGCCGTGACCGTGCTATTGCGCCATGTGAACACCCAGAAAGCGAACTTTAAACCACGGGAAATCACCAACCTGCTGTGGGCCACGGCGAAACTGGGTGAGTTCGTTGAGCTGAACGTGGCTACCTCTGTGTTTGAATCGCTTGTTTACCGAATCAGTGAAAATCTTCAGCTCTCACAGCAAGACATATTGATGTCGCTCTGGGGAGTAATGGTCTGCTGTGCCAGATTGTCTCTGGACTCCAATAACAATAACTGGCTTGAACCGCACATCGATGAGCTGTTTACTCGTCTGGAAAACACCTCCCCGGACAATAAAGAAGATCAATCCATCATTGCCATGGCCGCAAGCTGGCTTCGCAGGACGTGTCCGTTCGTCCCCCATTACCCGACAACCATTTCAAAACCTCAGGCCGACTTCCGCGCTCAACTCCAATCATCCATTCCCTCTTTGCGGATTGAAGAAGAAAAGTGTTTGAACTCATTACCTCCGGTTGACCTGCTACTGCCAGATCACAACATGGTGATTGAAGTGCAGGGACCATATCATTACGTGGGTGGTGATTTCACAACCAGGAATGGTTCGACTCTGCTGAAAATCGCACTGTTGCAAAAAGCAGGATTTGAGGTGATTGAAATTTCGGTTAACAGGCTTTTGAATCAGGATTTAATGAAACCATACATTGATCAAATAAAGGCCAGGATAGGCATCCCGCCACAGGGGCATGGCTCTGTATCACTTAAAAGAAGGTGGGCAGATGCGGCATACATTATTGCTGATAAAGGCAGGCAACCCACAGATCACGGTTACTTAAACGCAGAAGAGCATTTAGAAGAGCAAACCGACAAACCTGCAAAGAGGAAGAAAACAAACAGCCAGTAATCCCCTCCCTTCGACCTGTCTCTTAGTCACAACTTCTATACTTGACTTATCCTTTCTGAGATAGGTCAAGACTATGTTTACACCACTACCTCTTCAGCAATGGGCTGAACATACTTTCAAGTGCTCAGACTTAGGTGACAAGCGTCGTACAAAAAGACTAACTCATGTAGCCGCTGAGCTGGCTGCCCACACGGGCTCATCTTTAGCCTCCTCTTGTGAAAGCAACCTTGCAGTGGTTGAAGGTGCCTATCGATTTATTGGAAATGAAGCTGTAGAACCGGATGCTATTGCAGAGCCGGATTTCAGGCGACCGCGCTCGCTGTACACGATGCACAACTCTTGTTAGCCATTGAAGACAGTACCACTCTCAGCTACAAACATTCCATCAGGTCAGACTGGGCGATATAGTGAACCAAAAAATAGCAATGCCAGAGGCATTTGGGCTCACTCAGTGTTGCTTCTGGATGCTGATACTGAGCGAACAATGGGGCTGATTGATCAGCAACGCTGGATTAGAGACGACGGGGAGCGCGGCAAGCGGAACACTCGCAAGCAGCGACCTTACGAAGAAAAAAGAAAGTTTTAAGTGGCAGCAGTCCTCTGAAAGCATTGAGCACAGGCTGGGTGCCCAAATGACCAAGGTAGTTATACCAATTCCACCTTCTAAATATGAACTGCGCAGCCATTTTGAACAGCTGGATCTTCGTTGGAATTCCTCGCAATAGCCCTGCTATTACTCGTCATTCCGCCTTGCCCAGCTGTCCAAAATGACTTGCTCGATCTCATATTTAGAAGGCGGAATTGGTATTAGTGTCTGCGATCGTGAAGCCGATGTTTATGAATATATCAGTACAAGACCACTCACAGTCAAAGGTTTGTTGTCAGAGCAACACAAAACCGAATTTTAATTGGTGATAACCAACTTCTTTTTGATGCTTTGGCTGAAGAACCAACCTTGGGTGACTCTAAACGAACAGGCGTTTCCGGATGGTTAGTTGTTTGGGATGGCTGGGCGAAACTGCAAGACCGTCTCCACACTTACCGGATGACAAAGGGTGTAGAGATCTGACTAAGAGACAGCCCTTCGACCAGGAACCGTTTTCACAATCCAACAAAATGAACTTCTGCACAGAACCGCAGTCTGCTTTTAATATTTCCATGAATTAATGAAATATAATTATGCATAGAACATCTGCTGGTATCAGTGGAAAATACGCAAGACCAGGTAGTGATGACAACCATCCGGATAACCATACCGCTTCTGCAAGGCGTGGACGATATAGACAGTTTACAGTCAGACATCGGGATAATCCCCCCCGCCCTGCACTGGGGCACAATGAATTTTACCATTCTCCTGGTGCATGCCCTCCTCAAAATCTACAGCGCCGTTCGGTAAACCTTGCTCAAGATTTTAATGCGCTCATCAAACAGGAAATAATGGATGGCCTGGTGAGTAAATCTTATCGTTTCGGTGATCACTATGATGGGAGAAATCACGGGCAATATGCCAGCTCAATAAAAAAATACACGTTCGCTACTAAAAGACCGTTAAATCGAGCGGAACAAATCCAACTGATGCATTTGCTGCAAAATTTCACAGCAACGTGGAAATGGAATTGGCGAAGCCTGACGACAACACTGCACTCATTTACTTCAGCGGGTGTTTTTACCCCTCATAACCCCATAGATGAGCGTGTAAAGCATACTCAAGTTGCCTTATTGTCAACACTGCTTGATGCAATAATATTCAAGTGCAACCAAAAAGCTGAAGCCAGCTATATTGGTGCCCAGGGTGTCGCCAACCTGTTGTGGGCCATGGCGAAACTGGTAGACAGCGGGCAGGAACGAAAACCAGGGCTCAACGAGGCTGTGGCCGCACTGTTGCCCCACATGAACGGACAGAAGGACCAATTTATTCCTCAACATATTGCCAACCTGCTGTGGGCCATGGCGAAACTGGTGGACAACGGGCAGGAACAGACGCCAGAACTCAATGAGGCCGTGGCCAGCTTATTGGCCGATGTGAACGCACAGAAAGGTAACTTTAAACCACAGGAAATCGCCAACCTGCTCTGGGCCATGGCGAAACTGGTGGACAACGGGCAGGAGCAAACACCGATGCTCAGCAGAGCCGAGGCCGTTCTGTTGCCCCATGTGAGCGCACAGAAGGCTAACTTTAAACCACAGGGTATCGCCAACCTGCTGTGGGCCATGGCGAAACTGGTGGACAACAGGCAAAAGCGAACACCAGAGCGCAACGATGCGGTGGCTGCGCTGTTGCCCCACGTGAGCGCACAGACAGCAAACTTTAAACCACAGGGTATCGCCAACCTGCTGTGGGCCATGGCGAAACTGGTGGACAACGGGCAAGAGCAGACACCGGGGCTCAACAAGGCCGTGGTCGCGCTGTTGCCCCACGTAAATACACATAAAGACCAATTTAATGCCCGGGGAATCGCCAACCTGCTGTGGGCCATGGCGAAACTGGTTGATAAGGGGCTGGAGCGGACACCACAGCTCAAAGAGGCCGTTGCCACGCTGTTGCCCTTCGTGAATGCACAGAAAGCTCACTTTAAAGCACAGGAAATCGCCAACCTGCTTTGGGCCACGGCGAAACTGGTTGATAAGGGGCTTGAGCGAACACCACAGTTCAAACAGGCCGTGGCCACGCTGTTGCCCTTCGTGAACGCACAGAAAGCTAACTTTAAACCACAGGAAATCGCCAACCTGCTATGGGCCATGGCAAAACTGGTGGACAACGGGCTGGAGTGGACACCACAACTCAAAGAGGCCGTGGCCGTGCTGTTAGTGAACCCAGAGAAAGCTAACTTAAAACCACAGGAAATCGCCAACATGCTGTGGGCCATGGCGAAACTACTGGACAACGGGCAGGAGCAGACACCAGGGCTCAAAGAGGCCGTGGCCGCGCTGTTGCCCCTCGTGAACGCACAGAAAGACCAATTTATTCCTCTGCATATCGCCAACCTGCTGTGGGCCATGGCGAAACTGGTGGATAGCGGGCAAGAGCGGACACCAGAGTTTAACGAGGCCGTGGCTGCGCTGTTGCAACACGTGAACGTACAGAAAGACCTATTTAATGCCCAGAATATCGCCAACCTGCTGTGGGCCATGGCGAAGCTGGTGGACAACCGGGTGGACAACGGGAAGTGGATACCAGAACTCAACAAGGCCTTGGCCGCGCTGTTGCCTCACGTGAATGCACAGAAAGATCAGTTCATTCCTCAGCATATCGCCAACCTTGTGTGGGCCATAGCGAAACTGGTGGACAACGGGGAGTGGACATCAGAGTTCAACGAGGCCGTGGCCGCGCTGTTGCACCACGTGAACGCACACAAAGCTAACTTTAAACCAAAGGAAATCGCCAATCTGCTGTGGGCCACGGCGAAACTGGGTGAGTCCGTTGAGCTGAACATGGTTACCTCTATGTTTGAATCGCTTGTTTACCGAATCAGTGAAAACCCTCAGCTCTCACAGCAAGAAATATTGATTTCTCTCTGGGGAGTGATGGTTTGCTGTGCCAGATTGTCTCTGGATTCCAATAACAATAACTGGTTTGAAAAGCACATGGATGACCTGTTTACACGTGTGGTAAATACATCCTCAGACAATGAAGAGGATCAACGCATCATTGCCATGGCCGCCAGTTGGCTTGGGAGAGCGTGCCCGGTCATCCCCCATTACCAGACTACTATGTCAAAACGTCAATCCGAGGTTCGCGATCAACTCCAATCAGGCTTTCCCTCTTTGCAGATTGAAGAAGAAAAGAGTCTGAACTCACTGCCTCCGGTTGACCTGCTACTGCCGGATCACAACATTGTGATTGAAGTTCAGGGGCCCTCTCATTACGTGGGTGGTGATTTCAAAACCAGGAATGGTTCGACTCTGCTGAAAATCGCACTGTTGCAAAAAGCAGGATTTGAGGTCATTGAAATTCCGGTTAACAGTGTTTGGAATCAGGATTTAATGAAACCATACATTGATCAAATAAAGACCAGGACAGGCATCCCGCCACAGGGGCATGGCTCTGTATCACTCAAAAGAAGGTGGGCAGATGCGGCACGCATTACTGCTGATAAAGGCAGGCAACCCTCAAATCATGGTTACTTAACCGCCGAAGAACAAACCGGCAAACCAGCCAAGAGGAAGAAAAAAAAGCCAGTAATCCCTTCCCTTCGACCCTGGAACCGTTTTCACATTCCAGGAAAGTTCTACCAGCGTTGAAGACCTGTTACCCCTGAATTTCGTCCCGGATGCGTTGAAGATAACGGATGGTTGGCATCAGGAGCAGATGAGTTTCTCCCACTGCTTACATTGATCAACATTCCAGCAAAATGAACTTCTGAACAGAACCGCAGTCTGCTTTTTATATTCTCATGAATTAATGAAATACAGTTATGGATAGAAGCTCTGCTGGTATCAGTAGTCAATACGCAAGATCAGGCAATGATGACAACCAACCGAATGGCCAGGCGTCTTCTTCACGGCGTGGACGATATAGATATGCCACAGTCAGGCAATGGGATAACCCCTCCCGCACTGTCCCCGGGCGTAATGAATTTTACCATTCTTCTTTCACACGCTCTTCTCAACATCTACAGTACCGCTCAGTAAACCCTGCTCAGGATTTTAATGCGCTCATCAAACAGGAAATAATGGATGACCTGGCGAGTAAATCTTATCGTTTCGGTCATCGCTATGATGGGAGAGATCACGGTCTGTATGCCAGTTCAATTAAAAAATACACGTCAGCTGCTAAAAGACCGTTAAATCGAGCGGAACAAAGCCAGCTGCTGCGCTTGCTGCAAAATTTTACCGCAACACGGAGTTGGAATTGGCGAAGCCTGACGACAACACTTCATTCATTGACTTCAGCGGGTGTTTTTACCCTTCATAACCCCATGGATGAGCGTGTAAAGCTTACTCAAGCTAACTTATTGTCAACGCTACTGGATGCAATAATATTTACCTGCAACCAAAAACCTCAAGTCAGGGACATTGATGCCCAGGGAGTCGCCAACCTGCTATGGGCCATGGCTAAACTGGCGGACAACGGGCAGAAGCGAACACCAGAGTTCAACGAGGCCGTGGCCGCGCTGTTGTTCCACGTGAACACACAGAAAGACCTATTTAATGCTCAGGGTATCGCCAACCTGCTGTGGGCCATGGCAAAACTGGTGGACAAGGGGCAGGAGCGAACACAAGAGCTCAATGAGGCCGTGGCCAGGCTATTACCCGACGTGAACGCACAAAAAGCTAACTTTAAACCACAGGAAATTGCCAACCTGCTGTGGGCCATGGCGAAACTGGTGGACAACGGGCAGGAGCAGACACCAGGGCTTAAAGGGGCCGTGGCCGTGCTGTTGCCCTTCGTGAACGCACAGAAAGACCAATTTATTCCTCAGCATATCGCCAACCTGCTGTGGGCCATGGCGAAACTGGTGGACAACGGGCAGGAGCGAACACCAGAGTTTAACGAGGCCATGACCGCGCTGTTGCCACGCGTCAACACGGAGAAAGCTAACTTTAAACCACAGGAAATCGCCAACCTGCTGTGGGCCATAGCGAAACTGGTGGGTAACGGGGAGTGGACATCAGAGCTCAACGAGGCCGTGGCCGCGCTATTGCGCCACGTGAACACACAGAAAGCTAACTTTAAACCAAAGGAAATCGCCAATCTGCTGTGGGCCACCGCGAAACTGGGTGAGTTCGTTGAGCTGAACCTGGTGACCTCTATGTTCGAATCGTTTGTTTACCGAATCAGTGAACACCCTCAGCTCTTACAGCAAGACCTATTGATGTCTCTCTGGGGAGTCATGGTTTGCTGTGCCAGATTGTCTCTGGACTCCAATAACAATAACTGGCTTGAAAAGCACATGGATGAGCTGTTTACTCGTCTGGAAAATACATCCTCAGACAATGAAGACGATCAACGCATCATTGCCATGGCCGCCAGTTGGCTTGGGAGAGCGTGTCCAGTCGTCCCCCATTACCCGACAAACATTTCAAAAATCCAGGCCGACTTTCGCGATCAACTCCAATCATGCTTTCCCTCTTTGCAGATTGAAGAAGAAAAGAGTCTGAACTCATTGCCTCCGGTTGACCTGCTCCTGCCAGATCACAACATGGTGATTGAAGTTCAGGGGCCCTCTCATTACGTGGGTGGTGATTTCAACACCAGGAATGGTTCGACGCTGCTGAAAATCGCACTGTTGCAAAAAGCAGGATTTGAGGTCATTGAAATTCCGGTTAACATGCTCTTGAGTCAGGATTTAATGAAACCATACATTG
>NZ_JBLYNV010000108.1:0-9099 GCF_049310165.1 Endozoicomonas sp. ALE010
GCTCAGGCTCCGGCTCAGCCTTCGAAATGGATGGTACTGCGGGCACCGGCGAGATCAGTGGCATGCAGACGGGCGGAGCAATGACCATCGCGTCCTGGGTACGCTTTGACAGTTTTGATCAAGGCTGGTCCAGGGTGGTGGATTTTGGTAATGGTGCAGGAGACCACAATATTTTCCTGTCTCATACTGACCAGACCAACGGATTGGCATTTGGTATCTGGGATGACACTGGCACTGAGCACAAACTCACCCTTGATGACTTCCTGACCACCGATCAGTGGGTGCATATCACTGCGACGGTGGATAGCTCAGGGCTGATGAGCGTCTACAAAAATGGCGAACTGGCAGGCACTCACCAGGGAGCGGTCCCATCCGTCATGGTGAGGACCAACAACTATGTGGGCAAAAGTAACTGGGATGTCAATGGTTACCTGGATGGAGCCATTGATGACCTGGCCATTTTCAATGAAGCACTGGACGCATCCCAGATTTCAACACTTTATCAGGCCAATCAGCTGTCTGACTTTATTGGCAGCGTCGATATCCCGGACCCGCAGGCCAATGACCCGGCGGTCGAGTCTCTTCCACCTGAATTTATTCTCGATCTTGATACCTATAATGACCTGCAACTGGACACCAACCTGGTCAGCAACAGTGATTTCACCACAGCTGATAACTGGACCATGACCGGAACGGTGGAGTTGTATGATAATCGCCTGGCGTTCAATGGCGGTGGCGGTGCCGCCGACGGCGTGGTGGAACAGGTGATTCAGGGCCACCCGAACGTCAACTACAGCCTGAGCCTGGATTACGGTGCTGCCTGGTCCGCCGAGCCGGTGTCCGGCCAGGTCGAGGTGATTGATCAAACGTCTGGTGCCGTGCTTGCCGCGCAGGCGTTCGACAGCGACTCCCTGACCCTGCAGACCCTGAACCTGGTGTTCAATGCTCCATCGGCGGGCAACCTGGTGCTGCGGATCTCCGACACCACCGTCAACGGGAATAACCGGGATCTGGTTATCGACAATGTTACCCTGCAGGCCACCAGTGGTGATAACCCGGAGTTGGCTGCCGGTAACGTCGAAACCCTCCTGACCACCCTGAATGTCAGCGATAATGCCCGGACCGGCACTGTCGTTGGTCAGGTACAGGCCAGTGATACCGACGGTGATACGCTGACCTTCAGTTTGACCGACGATGCCGATGGCCTGTTTGCCATCAACTCCAGTACCGGGGAGATCAGTGTTGCAGGTATTCTTGACTATGATACGGCCAACAGCCATCAGCTGACTGTGCGAGTCACTGATCCAAGTGGAGCGTACAGTAATCAGCAGTATGTTGTGTCCGTCACTAACGCACCGGAACTGGAGCCAGGAAGGTCTTCTCCGCTGTCAGTAGCAGCCTTTGAATTCAATAATGTCGCCGGTGTTTATGATGACCTTACCGACCATAGCCATAATGTCTCTTTTGACTCTGCTGCCAGCTTTGAAAGTGAGTCAGTTAATCTCGGGGGGGGCGGTGGTTCGCTAGGGGCGATGACCCTGGGTGGAGATTTTACCATTGCATCAACCTTTAGCTATAGTCAGTTCGGCAACTGGGCTCGGGTTATTGACTTCGGTAATGGTCCCGGTGCAGATAATATTCTGATTGCCAGTCCCTCGCCAAACCGTATTGAGGCTCATGTTTTCCAGGGCGGCAGCATGGTAGGTAGCGTGGGATTTGATAACTTCTACGATTTAAACGAAGTTTTCCATATTGCCCTGACGGTTGAAGATAATGGTCATATGCGCCTGTACAAAAACGGTGTTGAAGTGGCTGATAACCCCAATGGCCAGACACCGAATGAGATATTACGCACCAGCAACAAGATTGGCTTGAGTAACTTTTCTCAGGATGCAGCTACGGATGGTCATATCTACGATCTGGTGGTACTCAATGAATCACTGACCGCAGATGGTATCGGTGAACTCTATCACCAGACACAGGCTGACCAGTTATCAGAGTTTATCGGCAATTATCAGGCATTGGACCCCACCCTGGAACATGAGCAGGTTCTCGCGGCAGGCCACAATAAACAGTATCAGGTAGATATTGCGGCCCATCCGGAAGGAGGCTATATCGCCACGTGGAAGTCCGGCTCAGGCAACTCTGATGATCAAGTAATGGCCCAGCGGTTCGACGCAGCAGGCAATTCTGTGGGTAATGCCCATAAAGTGAATACCTGGAATCTTTCCCAGCCCTATGGTGATCTGTTTGAAAAACCTTCTGTTGCCGTACTGCCCTCAGGAGCCTATGCCGTCACTTACTTTTATGAAGATCCGGGCTTGATAACCAGCAGCCTGACGCACTTTTTCAGGGCGGATGGAAGCTGGATCACCAGACGACATACCGATCATCAACACTACGGAACGGAAGTTACGGCGCTGTCTGACAATCGTTATGCCGTTTCTACCGTGAATAGCGACTACCAGCTTAAAGTCATCATGTATGATGAGAATGCCCAGCATACAGGTGACATTTTTATTGCCAATGTGGATTCAGACTATTCCCATCCCAAGTTGGCCGCTCTGGACAATGGCAAATTCGCCGTTAACTGGCGCGCATCCAATGGCCCGGATGACGCGATAAATCTGCAAATTTTCAATGCCGACGGTAGCAGTGCTCATGGCCCGGTTGCTTTTGGAGGTCACCCGGCCTCCTGGGGTCACGATACACAAGTCATAGTGCTGGACAATGGCGGCCTGGCCACCACTTACCAGAGTGGCAACACCTGGTATATACAGATGTGGAGCTCCAATGCTACGGCCGTGGGTTCCCCAATTGCGGTCAGTGATTCTGGCGTGGTTGCCCTGAACAATATGCAGCTGACCGCCGTTGGCAATGATATCCTGGCTACCTTCCTGGCGGATGATGCGGATGGTTACGGTGTTTACAGCAGACTGTTCAGCAGCAATGGTGTGCCATTAACAGACCCCATTGCGATTAACGATACCGTAACGGGCCATCAATATGAGCCTGCGGTGACCGTCCTGGCAGATGGTACGGTACAGATTGCCTGGATGAGCAACCAGAATGATGATGCGGATATCTACACCAAAAATCTGTCCCTGGGCCAGCAGATTGGTGAAAATGCCCAGCCCGGCACAATTGTTGGACAGGTAGGGGCCAGCGATCCCGATGGCGATGCGTTCGTTTACAACCTGACCGACAGTGCCGATGGCCGATTTGCTATTGATCCCATTACCGGGGTCATCAGCGTCGCCGGTGCCCTTGATTACGAGACAGCCGCCAGCCATCAGTTGACGGTACGGGTGACTGACCAGACCGGTGGGTTTGAGGAGCAGTTGTTTGTGGTTTCCCTGGTGAATGACCAGAATGTTGCCCCGTTATTACTGCAGCAGGATACGTACTACTCGGCAGTGGCTGCCTTTGATTTTGCCGATGGTTCAGGCCAGGTATCGGAAGACCTGACGGAGAATAATCTGGACGTGACCTTTAACAGTGGCATCACTCATTCCAACGATGGTGTCAGGCTGAACAGTGTCGGTGGCTCCCTGGGAACCATGGCACTGTCCGGTGATATGACCATCGCTTCGACATTCACGTATCACAGTCACAGTAACTGGGCAAGGATTGTTGATTTTGGTAATGGCCCCAACGCCGATAATATTGTGATTGCCAGCTCTTCAGAAGGTCGAATTGACGTGGAAGTTTTCCACGGCAATAACAAGGTCGGTTATTTGGCGTTTGATAACTTCTATACCCTTGGAGAAACCTTCCACGTGGCCGTGACGATTGATGCCGATGGCCATATGCACCTGTATAAAAATGGTGTTGAAGTGGCGGACAATCCAAATGGCCAGGGGCCTAACGGGGTGTCATTGACCAGTAACCTGGTGGGACAGAATAACTGGGGCATGGCCGCCACAGACGGTAGCGTCAAGGATCTGATCATTGTTGATCACTTTCTGGATGCCGACCACATCAGCGATCTTTACTCGCTGACAAACTCAGGACAAATAGAAGTATTTTTAAATCCTCTACACATTACTGAGGACGCTGCGATCGGTACTGAGGTAGGTCAGGTGCAGGCCGAAGATCAGGAAGGTAATACGCTGAGCTTCAGCCTGACCGATGATGCCGGTGGTCTGTTCACCATTGATGCTGGTACCGGGGTTATTCGCCTCGCCGGTGACCTGAATCACACCTTAGCCAGCAGCCACCAGGTAACCGTCCGGGTTACCGATCATCCCGATGGAGCATTCCATGAGAAGCAGTATGAGATCTCAGTTGCTGACCACAATTATGCACCGCAATTTTTGCCGGAGGGGGGCTCCGGTGCACTGGTTGCCTATGATTTTGCCCAGGGCTCGGGGGAGGTGGCTGAAGACCTCACTTACCACAATCGGGATCTGATCTTTAACAGTGGCATCAGCCGCTCTGGTGATGGTGTCGCACTCAACAGCGTTGGCGGCTCTCTGGAGGCAATGACCTTGCGGGGCGATATCACCATTGCCTCCACCTTCACCTACCACAGCCACAGCAACTGGGCACGGCTGGTTGATTTCGGTAATGGTGCCGGTACCGACAATATTCTGATCGCCAGCCCGTCAGAAGGGCGAATACAGGCGCAGATCTTCCATGGCAACCAAGTTGTGGGTTCCGTAGCTTTTGATAATTTCTACATGCTGGGGGAAACTTTCCATCTGGCCCTGACAGTTGACGACGATGGTCATATACACCTCTATAAAAACGGTGTTCAGGTAGCGGATAACCCCAATGGCCAGGGGCCATCCGGAGTAGAACTGACCAGTAACCTGGTGGGTCAAAGTAACTGGTCCCAGGATGCCGCAACGGATGGCACGGTGAAGGATCTGGTTGTGTTTGACCGGTCCCTGGACCCAGACAGTATCAGCGACTTATACCAGCAAACGCAGATCGGTGAAGTAGAAGCATTCCTGAGCGTTCCCCTTGATACCATTGCCGAAAGCGCCCTGCCTGGCACGGTGGTCGGTCGGGCGCTGGTCAGTGATGTGGATGGTGACAACCTGACCTTCAGCCTGACTGATAATGCCGGTGGTTTGTTTGCCATTGATGCCGCTACCGGAGAGATCACAGTGGCCAACACCCTGGACTACGATTCGGCCTCCAGCCATCAGTTGACCGTTCGGGTTGCCGATCCATCCGGTGCCTTCAGCGAGCAGACCTATGTGGTCGCCCTGGCTGCTGCACCGGAGCTATTGCCGGAGCGGGGTTCTGATGCCCTGGTCGCTTTTGACTTTGCCAACGGTTCCGGCGAAGTTGCTGAAGACCTGACCGACCATAATCAGGATCTCACCTTCAACAGCGGCATTACCCGCTCTGACGATGGGGTCAGGCTCAACAGTGTCGGTGGCTCATTGGGAGACATAACGCTGAGCGGTGATATGACCATTGCGTCCACCTTTACTTACCACAGCCACTCTCCCTGGGCACGGTTGGTTGACCTGGGCAATGGCGCTGGCACCGATAATATTTTGATCGCCAGCCCATCGGAAGGACGAATAGAGGTTCAGATTTTTCACGGTAACAACATTGTCGGCTCAGTGGCTTATGATAATTTCTACACTCTGGATGAAACTTTCCATCTGGCCTTGACGGTGGATGCTGATGGCCATATGCATCTGTACAAGAATGGCGTTGAAGTGGCTGACAATCCCAATGGTCAGGGGCCTGCGGGGGTGACACTGAGCAGCAGCCTGGTGGGTCAAAGCAACTGGCCTCAGGACGCGGCTACGGACGGTACCGTGAAAGATCTGATTATCCTGGATCGGTCACTGGACCCGGGCAGCATCAGTGATCTCTACGGTCAGACGCAATCCGGTCATATTGAAGTATTTCTGGCCTCTGCGGATATTGTTGAGAGTGCCCTGCCAGGAGACGTCGTTGGCCAAATGCAGGCCAGCGACCCAGCCGGTGAGGAGCTAACCTTCAGCCTGGCCAATAATGCCGGTGGCCTATTCACCATTGATGCCGCTACCGGGGAGATCAGTCTTGCCGGAACTCTCGATTATGAGACGGCCACCAGTCACCAGTTGACCGTCAGGGCTACAAACTCATCCGGCGGATTCATTGAACAGCCTTATGTTGTGTCCGTGACAGATGCCGCAGAATTACTACCGGTGCATGAAGCAAATGATGCATTGGCCGCCTTTGACTTTACCACCGGTTCCGGTGACAAGGCGGAAAGTCTTACCAGCAATGGTCAGGTTCTGACCTTCTACAGTGCCCTTACCCATTTCAATGATAATGGCGTCAGCCTCAACGGTGCCGGTGGCTACCTGGGAACCATGGCCCCGTCCGGTGATATAACCATTGCTTCGACCTTTACCTATGACAGTCACACTAACTGGGCCAGGATCATTGATTTTGGTAATGGCCCCGGCACCGATAATATCCTGATTGCCAGCCCTACAGAAGGTCGCATCGAGGCACAAATTTTCCACGGCAACACCATGGTCGGGTCTGTGGCGTTTGATAACTTCTATACCCTTGGAGAAACTTTCCACATGGCCCTGACGGTTGATGCCGATGGCCACATGCACCTGTATAAAAATGGCGTTGAAGTGGCGGACAATCCAAATGGCCAGGGGCCTTCCGGGGTGTCCCTGACCAGTAACCTGGTGGGACAGAGTAACTGGTCCCAGGATGCTGCCACCGATGGTACCATGACAGATCTGGTGGTTCTGGACAGATCTCTGGATCCCGACAGCATCAGTGACCTTTACGATCAGGCCCAGTCCGGTGATATTGAGTCATTTTTAACCTCTCTGGAGATGATCGGTACCGAAAGTGCGGATATCATCAAAGCGGACAGTGGCAGCAACACTCTGCTGGGTGAAGCGGGTGACGACATTCTCTTTGGTGGAGCCGGTAATGACACGCTAACCGGGGGTACGGGTTCTGATACCTTTACCTGGGAAGCACCTGACCTTGGTACAGCTGCGGCACCCGCAGAAGATGTCATCACTGACTTCCATCTGGGGCAGGGGGGTGATGTTATTCACCTGGACGATATCCTGCCCAGTGATCACGGGGATCTGGATCAGTATCTGGCCCTGAATTTTGACAACGGCGATACCACGCTTGAAATAACACCACAGGTGGGCGGAGATATCACTCAGAAGATCAGGCTGGAAGGGGTTGACATGTCCGTGCTGGGCAACACCGATGCCGAGATTATCAACAATCTGATTAATAACGGTAATCTCAGCCTGGATTGAGTTTTGTCCTTTTGCTGATAGAAATATATTCAAAGGTCTCAGGCGTTTGCACCATCCCGGCTCCAGCCGGGTTCAAATCCACATACGCTACGCAGGTAAGTAGAGCAGCTTCGTTTATTCTTGCCACTAGCTTAATTTGCTTATTAACCGCTGGATACTGCCATCGGCGCTAAAATATTTTAATCTTCAGGGGCAGCTGTCAAAGCACTTTCAACATTACTAATAGCCATAACAAATAATGAGGCATGGTTAAAATAATTATTGAACAGAGTATTTATGGATGAAACTTATATGATCAGAAAAAGTCTTAAACTGGAATTCAATAGTTTAATAATTCAATGGAACGCTCTGTTAAATTAACTCAATTCAATGTTGCTTTTGCCGGGTTTTATTCAAGCTCACAAGAACAACAGCACCAAACTATGAGAAATGAACAGCAGCCGACGTACCAAGGCATATCTGTTCAGGCACTGGACGATCCTTTTCGTATTTACCATAGTCAATCAGACAGACACAACAACAGTCCTGGTCCTTTTAGTTCATTGAATGAATACAATATTGCATCTCTGACCAGTAGCGATCAGGAAGCCCCTGATGAAATTAATATTTCTGGGATACTACTGCCAAGGCTGGATGAATATTCATCTTATCATTCTGACACTACCCTCTTGGATGATTCACTATCATCAATACCAGACATCCGCTTTCTTCAGAATGAATACCTAGTGGAGAACGAGCCTGAGGTCAACGAGCCAATACCAGAGTGGGACCCGGATTGTCTGTTGGCTAATCTTCATGCAATACTCTCTAATCAACAACATTCAAGGCCAGTTGGGGGAGCTAGCTGGCAAAACCACAACCAAACGACAAGTGATCATCAAACGCGGCAGGCAGAAGAAGTACTTAATGGCAACACTTCAGCAGTTGAGTACCAAAAGTGCTATCAGAATCATTCCGATCACCTAGAGCACCAAAGGGTATACCAAAGGAAGCGTTACCGGAATGATCCCGATTACGTAGAGCGCCACAAGACATACCAAAGGAAGCGATACCAGAATGATCCTGATTCGGCAAAGAGACGAAGGGAGCGCTATAAGAATGATCCCGCTTTCGCAGAGCGCGACGAGAGGGAGCGACAAAGGGAGCGTCTCAAAGATCCTGCCTGGCGGGAGAGCAAAAAGATACGCCAAAGGGAACTTCGCAAAAATCCTGCTTACGTAGAGCGTGAAAAACAGCGCCGAAATGAGTTGCACAAAGATCCCGCATACGCTGAACGCAGAAGAAGGCGGCTCATCGAGCGCCGCAAAGATCCCGCTTACGTTCAGCGCCAGAGAGAGTACCATAGGGAATACCGGAAGAAGCGCCGTTTGAGAGTTTTGCAAAGACAATTTCTCGGGCAAAAACTATGAGCATCGCAGGCAGTGGGTGGTTGATCGATTGAAAGCGCTTTCTGGTATTTTTGTCCTGAAAGTCTGTGCTTATGCGGTTATGTCGAATCATTATCATGTGGTGCTCCATATCAATAATCAGCAAGCCAAAGAATGTGACACCAAAGAAGTCTTACAACGCTGGACGCAGCTTTTTTCTGGCCCGCACCTGGTTCAGCGTTATCTTGCCGACGATCAGCTGGGCAAAGCAGAGCTGCTGCGTGTCGAAGAATGTGCCCAGAAGTACCGAGGTCGTTTAATGGATATCAGCTGGTTCATGCGCTGCCTTAACGAATACTTAGCCCGGCTGGCCAATAAAGAGGATGAGTGCAAAGGGCGCTTTTGGGAAGGTCGTTACAAAAGTCAGGCCCTGTTAGATGAGGCAGCATTGCTGACTTGCATGGCCTATGTCG
>NZ_JBLYNV010000109.1:0-8983 GCF_049310165.1 Endozoicomonas sp. ALE010
TCGCCATGGCCCACAGCAGGTTGGCAATGCCCTGGGCATTAAGTTGGTTTTTCTGTGCTTGCACGAGGGGCAACAGGGCGGCCACGGCCTCTTTGAGCTCTGCTTTACGCAGCTGCCCGTTGTCCAGCAGTTTCGCCACGGCCCACACCAGGTTGGTGACTTCCTGTGGTTTAAAGTGAGTTTTCTGTGCGTTCACGTGGGGCAACAGCGCGGCCATGGCCTTGTTGAATTCTGGTGTCTGCTCCTGCCCGTTATCCACCAGTTTCGTCATGGCCCACAGCAGGTTGGCGATTCCCTGGGCATCAATCTCCCATGCTTCAGCTTTTTTGTTGCACTTGAATATTATTGCATCCAGTAGCGTTGACAATAAGGCAGCTTGAGTACGCTTAACACGCTCATCCATGGGTTTATGAGGGGTAAAAACACCCGCTGAAGTCAATGAGTGAAGTGTTGTCGTCAGGCTTCGCCAATTCCAGCTCCGTGTTGCAGTAAAATTTTGCAGCAAACGCATCAGCTGGCTTTGTTCTGTTCGATTTAACGGTCTTTTAGCAGCTGATGAGTATTTTTTAATTGAACTGGCATACTGACCGTGATTTCTCCCATCATAGCGATGACCGAAACGTTCCGATTTACTCACCAGATCATCCATTACTTCCTGTTTGATGAGGGCATTAAAATCTTGAGTCGGGTTGACGGAACGGCGCACTAGATATTGAGAAGAGCATGGGCCTGAAGAATGGTAAAATTCATTATGCCACGGGGTAGGGCGGAGGGGGTTATTCCGATGTCTGACTGTACACTGTCTATACCGTCCACGCCTTGAAGCAGCAGCAGACTCATCCGGTTGGTTGTCATCATTACCTGATCTTGCGTATTTACCACTGATACCAGCAGAACTTCTATCCATAATTTTATTTCATTAATTCATGAAAATATAAAAAGCAGACTGCTGTTCTGCTCAGAAGTTCATTTTGCGGAAAAGTTTACTTGAGTCATGATGGGAGGAAGGCGATTACTGGCTGTTTGTTTTCTTCCTCTTTGCCGGGTTGATTTGCTCTGCTAAATGTTCTTCACCAGTCACGTATGCAGAATCTGTCCACCCTCTTTTAAGTGGTACAGAGGCATGACCTTGTGGCGGGATGCCTATCCTGGTCTTGATTTGATCAATATAGGGTTTCATTAAATCGTTGTTCAAAAGCTGGTTAGTCGGGATTTCAATGACCTCAAATCCTGCTTTTTGCAACAGTGCGATTTTAAGCAAAGTCGAACCATTCCTGGTGTTGAAATCACCACCCACGTAATGAGACGGTCCCTGAACTTCAATCACCATGTTGTGATCTGGCAGTAGCAGGTCAACCGGAGGTAATGAATTCAGACTCTTTTCCTCTTCGATCGTCAAAGCTGGAATAGATGATTTGAGTTGATCACGGAAGTCGACCTGGTTTTTTGAAATGGTTGTCTGGAAATGGCGGACGACCAAACAGGTTCTGCCAAGCCAACTTGCAGCCATGGCAAGGATGGATTGATCCTCTCCATTATCTGGCGATGTATTTTCCAGACGAATGAACAGGTCATCCATGTGTTTTTCAAATAGGTTATTTTTATTGGTATTAGAGTCCAGAAACAACCTGGCACAGCATACCATTACTCCCCAGAGAGACATCGATATCTCTTTCTGAGAAAACTGAAGGTTCTTACTGATTCGATAGAGAAGCGATTCGAACGTAGAGGTAACCACGTTCAGCTCAACGAGTTCACCCAGTTTGGCCGTGGCCCACAGCAGGTTGGCAATACCCTGGGCAGTAAATTGATCTTTCTGTGCGTTCACGAGGGGCAACAGCGAGATCACAACCTCGTTGAGCCCTGGTGTCTGCTCCTGCCCTTTATCCACCAGTTTCGCCATAGCCCACAGCAGGTTGGCGATTGCCTGTGGTGTAAAGTTAGTTTTCTGTGCGTTCACGTAGGGCAACAGCGCGGCCGCGGCCTCCATGAGCCCTGGTATCTTCTCCTGCCCGCTGTCCACCAGTTTTGCCATGGCCCACAGCAGGTTGGCGATGTCCTGGGCATTAAATTGGGCTTTCTGTGCGTTCATGTGGGGCAACAGCCCGGCCACGGCCTTGTTGAGCTCTGGTGTCTGCTCTTGCCCGTTGTCCACCAATTTCACCATGGCCCACAGCAGGTTGGTGATTTCCTGAGGTTTAAAGTTGGCTTTCTGTGCGTTCATTTGGCACAACAGCGCGGTCACTGCTTCTTTTAGCTCTGGTGTTCGCTCCTGCCTGCGGTCCACCAGTTTCGCCATGGCCCACAGCAGGTTGGCGATTTCCTGTGGTTTAAAGTGAGCTTTCTGTGCATTAATGTGGGGCAACAACGCCGCCACGGCCTCGTTGAGACCCGACGTCCGCTCCAGCCCGCTGCTCACCAGTTTCGCCATGGCCCAAAGCAGGTTGGCGATATGCTGAGGAATAACTTGGTCTTTGGGTGCGTTCACGTGGGGCAACAGTGCGGCCACAGCGTCCTTGAGCTCTGGTGTTTGCTCCAGCCCGCTGTCCACCAGTTTCGCCATGGCCCACAGCAGGTTGGCGATATCCCGGGCATTAAATTGGTCTTTCTGAGCGTTCACATGGGGCAACAGCGCGGCCACGGCCTCTTTGAGTCCTGGTATGTGCTCCTGTCCGTTGTCGACCATTTTTGCCATGGCCCACAGCAGGTTGGCGATACCCTGAGGAACAAATTGGTCTTTCTGTACGTTTACGTGGGGCAACAACACGGCCACAGCCTCTTTGAGTTCTGGTGTGTGCTCCTGCCCGTTGTCCACCAGTTTCGCCATGGCCCACAGCAGGTTAGCGATACCCTGTGGTGTAAAGTTGGCTTTCTGCGCACTCATTTGGGGCAACAGCGCGGCCACGGTTTGGTTAAACCCTGGCGTCCACTGTGGCCCGTTGTCCACCAGTTTCGCCATGGCCCACAGCAGGTTGACGATATGCTGAGGAATAAATTGGTTTTTCTGTGCGTTCACGAGGGGCAACAGGGTGGCCACGGCCTCGTTTAGCTCTGGTGTCCGCTCCAGCCGGTTGTCCACCAGTTTCGCCATGGCCCACAGCAGGCTTGCGATTTCCTGTGGTTTAAAGTCAGCTTTCTCTGGGTTCACTTGTGGCAACAGCACGGCCACGGCCTCGTTGAGCCCTGGTGTCCGCTCCAGCCGGTTGTCCACCAGTTTCGCCATGGCCCACAGCAGGTTGGCGATATGCTGAGGAATAAATTGGTTTTTCTGTGCGTTCACGAGGGGCAACAGGGTGGCTACGGCCTCGTTGAGCCCTGGTGTCCGCTCCAGCCGGTTGTCCACCAGTTTCGCCATGGCCCACAGCAGGTTGGCAATACTCTGGGCGTTAAGTTGATTTTTCTGTGCGTTCAGGAGGGGCAGCAGGGCGGCCACAGCATCTTTGAGCCCAGGTGTCCGCTCCAGCCCGTTGTCCACCAGTTTCGCCATGGCCCACAGCAGGTTGGTGACTTCCTGTGGTTTGAAGTGAGCTTTCTGTGTGTTCACGTGGGGCAACAGCGCGGGCACGGTCTCGTTGAATTCTGGTGTCTGCTCCAGCCCGTTGTCCACCAGTTTCGCCATGGCCCACAGCAGGTTGGCGATTCCCCGGGCATCAATGTCCCTGGCTTGAGGTTTTTGGTTGCACTTGAATATTATTGCATCAAGTAGCGTTGACAATAAGGCCGCTTGAGTAAGCTTGACACGCTCATCCATGGGTTTATGAGGGGTAAAAACACCTGCAGAAGTCAATGAGTGAAGTGTTGTCGTCAGGCTTCGCCAGTCCCAACGCCGTGTTATGGTAAAATTTTGCAGCAGACCTATCAGCTGGCTTTGTTCCGCTCGATTTAACGGTCTTTTCGCAGCGGATGTGTATTGTTTAATTGAATTGGCATACAGGCCGTGATTTCTCCCATCATAGCGATGACCGAAACGGACCGATTTACGCACCAGATCATCCATTATTTCTGGTTTGATGAGCGCATTAAAATCTTGGGCAGGGATTATTGAACGGCGCTGTAGATGTTGAGAAGGGCATACGGCAGGAGATTGGTAAAATTGATTACACCCCGGTGTAGTGCGTGGAGTATTATCCCACTGTCTGACTGTGGCATGTCTATATCGTCCACGCCTTGATGAAGCGGCATGGTCATCTTGTTGGTTGTAACCATTACCTGATCTTGCGTAATGACCACTGATACCAGCAGAACGTCTATCCATAATTATATTTCATTAATTCATGAAAATATAAAAAGCAGACTGCTGTTCTGCCCAGAAGTTCATTTTGCGGAAAAGTTTACTTGAGTCATGATGGGTGGAAGGCGATTACTGGCTGCCTGTTTTCTTCCTCTTTGTCGGGTTGGTTTGCTCTGCTAAATGTTCTTCACCAGTCACGTATGGAGCACCTGCCCACCCTCCTCTTTTAAGTGATACAGAGCCATGCTCCTGTGGCGCGATGCTTACCCTGATCTTTATTTGATCAATATAGGGTTTCATTAAATCGTTGTTCAAAAGCTGGTTAGTCGGGATTTCAATGACCTCAAATCCTGCTTTTTGCAACAGTGCGATTTTAAGCAAAGTCGAACCATTCCTGGTTTTGAAATCACCACCTACGTAATGAGAGGGGCCCTGAACTTCAATCACCATGTTGTGATCTGGCAGAAGCAGGTCAACCGGAGGTAATGAGTTCAGACTCTTTTCTTCTTCGATCGTCAAAGCTGGAATAGATGATTTGAGTTGATCACGGAAGTCGACCTGGTTTTTTGAAATGATTGTCTGGTAATGGTGGACGACCGAACAGGTTCTGCCAAGCCAACTTGCAGCCATGGTAATGATGGATTGATCCTCTCCATTATCTGGCGATGTATTTTCCAGACGAATGAACAGGTCATCCATGTGTTTTTCAAATAGGTTATTTTTATTGGCATTGGAGTCCAGAAACAACCTGGCACAGCATACCATTAATGCCCAGAGAGACATCGATATCTCTTTCTGAGAAAACTGAAGGTTCTTACTGATTCGATAGAGAAGCGATTCGAACGTAGAGGTAACCACGTTCAGCTCAATGAGTTCACCCAGTTTCGCCATGGCCCAAAGCAGATTAGCGATTTCCTGTGGTTTAAAGTTAGCTTTTTGTGCGTTCACGAGGGGCAACAGGGCGGCCACGGCCTCTTTGAGACCTGGTGACCGCTCCAGCCCGTTGTCCACCAGTTTTGCCATGGCCCAAAGCAGGTTGGCGATACCCTGCGGTTTAAAGTTAGCTTTTTGTCCATTCACGAGGGGCGTCAGCGCGGTCACGGCCTCGTTGAACCCTGGTGTCTGCTCCAGCCCGTTGTCTACCAGTTTCGCCATGGCCCACAGCAGGCTGGCAATATGCTGAGGAATAAATTGGTCTTTCTGTGCGTTCACATGGGGCAACAGTACGGCCACGGCCTTGTTAAGATCTGGTGTCCGCTTCTGCCCTTTGTCCACCAGTTTCGCCATGGCCCACAGCAGGTTGGCAATAGCCAGGGCATTAAACTGGTCTTTCTGTGTGTTCACGCAGGGCAACAACGCGGCCACAGCCTCTTTGAGCTCTGGTGTCTGCTCCTGCTCGTTGTCCACCAGTTTCGCCATGGCCCACAGCAGGTTGGCGATATGCTGAGGAATAAATTGGTTTTGCTGTGCGTTCACATGGGGCAACAGCGCGGCCACGGCCTCGTTGAGCACTGGTGTCTGCTCCTGCCCGTTGTCCACCAGTTTCGCCATGGCCCACAGCAGGTTGACGATTCCCTGGGCATTAAATTGGTTTTTCTGTGCATTCACGTGGGGTAACAGCGTGACCACCGCCCCTTTGAGCCCTGGTATTTGGTCCTGCCCGTTGTCCACCAGTTTCGCCATGGCCCACAGCAGGTTGGCAATGCCCTGGGCATCAAGTTGGTTTTTCTGTGCGTTCACGAGGGGCAACAGGGCAGCCACGGCCTCGTTGAGCTCTGGTGTCTGCTCCTGCCCGTTGTCCACCAGTTTCGCCATGGCACACAGCAGGTTGGTGATTGCCTGTGGTGTAAAGTTAGCTTTCTGTGCGTTCACGTGGGGCAACAGCACGGCCACGGCCTTGTTGAGATCTGGTGTCTGCTCGTGCCCTTTGTCCACCAGTTTCGCCATGGCCCACAGCAGGATGGCGATATCCTGGGGATTAAATTGGTCTTTCTGTGTGTTCACGCAGTGCAACAGCGCGGCCACAGCCTCGTTGAGCTCTGGTGTCTGCTCCTGCCCGTTGTCCACCAGTTTCGCCATGGCCCACAGCAGGTTGGAGATATGCTGCGGAATAAATTGGTTTTGCTGTGCGTTCACATGGGGCAGCAGCGCGGCCACGGCCTCGTTGAGCTCTGGTGTCTGCTCCTGCCCGTTGTCCACCAGTTTCGCCATGGCCCACAGCAGGTTGGTGATTCCCTGGGGATTAAATTGGTCTTTCTGTGCGCTCACGTGGGGTAACAGCGTGACCACCGCCTCTTTGAGCCCTGGTGTCCGCTCCAGCCCGTTGTTCGCCAGTTTCGCCATGGACCACATCAGGTTGGCAATGCCCTGGGCATTAAGTTGGTTTTTCTGTGCGTTTATGAGGGGCAACAGGGCGGCCACGGCCTCGTTGAGCTCTGGTGTCCGCTCCAACCCGTTGTCCACCAGTTTCGCCATAGCCCACAGCAGGTTGGCGATACCCTGGGCATTAAACTGGTCTTTCTGTGCGTTCACTTGGGGCAACAGCGCGGCCACGGCCTCGTTGAGCCCAGGTGTCCGCTCCAGCCCATTGTCCACCAGTTTCGCCATGGCCCACAGCAGGTTGGTGATATGCTGAGGAGTAAATTGATTTTTCTGTGCGTTCACGAGGGGCAACAGGGCGGCCACGGCCTCGTTGAGCCCTGATATCCGCTCCAGCCCGTTGTCCACCAGTTTCGCCATGGCCCACAACAGGTTAGCGATAGCCTGAGGAATAAATTGGTCTTTCTGTACGTTTACGTGGGGCAACAACACGACCACAGCCTCATTGAGCTCTGCTGTGCGCTCCAGCCCGTTGTCCACCAGTTTCGCCATGGCCCACAGCAGGTTGGCAATATGCTGAGGAATAAATTGGTCTTTCTGTGCGTGCACGTGGGGCAACAGTGCGCCCACAGCCGCGTTGAGCCCTGGTGTTCGCTCCTGCCCGCTGTCTACCAGTTTCGCCATAGCCCACAGCAGGTTGGCGATTTCCTGGGCACCAACATAGCTGGCTTCATGTTTTTGGTTGCACTTGAATATTATTGCATCAAGTATTGTTGACAATAAGGCAGCTTGAGTACGCCTGACACGCTCATCCAAGGGTTTATGAGGGGTAAAAACACCCGCTGAAGTAAATGAGTGGAGTGTCGTCGTCAGGCTTCGCCAATTCCAGCTCCGCGTTGCTGTGAAATTTTGCAGCAAACGCATCAGCTGGCTTTGTTCCACTCGATTTAAAGGCCTTTTAGACGCTGACGTGTATTTTTTAATGGAACTGGCATATAGGCCGTGATCTCTCCCATCATAGCGATGACCGAAACGATCCGATTTACTCACCAGACCAGCCATTATTTCCTTTTTGGTGAGAGCATTAAAATTTTGAGCAGGGTTTACTGAACGGTGCAGTAGATATTGAGAAGGGCCTGCGGCAGCAGAATGGTAAGCTTTATTACGCCTCGGAGTTGTGCGTGGGGTATTATCCCTCTGTCTGACTGTGGCTTGTCTATATCGCCCACGCCTGTAAGCGGCACGGTCATTCGGTTGGTTATCATCACTACCTGATCTTGCGTATTGACCACTGACACCAGCAGAACTTCTATCCATAATTATATTTCATTAATTCATGAAAATATAAAAAGCAGACTGCTGTTCTGCTCAGAAGTTCATTTTGCGGAAAAGTTTACTTGAGTCATGATGGGAGGAAGGCGATTACTGGCTGTTTGTTTTCTTTCTCTTTGCCGGGTTGGTTTGCTCTGCTAAATGTTTTTCACCAGTCACGTATGCAGCATCTGCCCACCTTCTTTTAAGTGATACAGAGCCATGCTCCTGTGGCGGGATGCCTATCCTGGTCTTTATTTGATCAATGTATGGTTTCATTAAATCTTTGTTCAAAAGCCGTTTAGCCGGGATTTCAATGACCTCAAATCCTGCTTTTTGCAGCAGTGCGATTTTCAGCAGAGTTGAACCCTTCCTGGTTTTGAAATCACCACCCACGTAATGAGAGGGGCCTTGAACTTCAATCACAATGTTGTGATCTGTAAGTAGCAGGTCAACCGGAGGTAATGAGTTCAGACTCTTTTCTTCTTCAATCTTTAAAGAGGGCAGACATGATCGGAGTTGATCGCGGAAGTCGACCTGGGTTCTTGAAATGTTTGTCTGGTAATGGCGAACGACCGGACAGGCTCTGCCAAGCCAACTTGCGGCCATGAACATGATGGATTGATCATCTTCATTATCTGGCGATGTATTTTCCAGGCGAGTCAACAGGTCATCCATGTGCTTTTCAAACACATTATTTTTATTGGCATTGGAGTCTAGAGATAACCTGGCACAGCATACCATTACTCCCCAGAGAGACATCAATATCTCTTCCTGAGAAAACAGCAGGTTCTTACTGATTCGATAGACAAGCGATTCGAACGTAGAGATGACCAGGTTCCGCTCAATGAGTTCACCCAGTTTGGCCATGGCCCACAGCAGGTTGGCAATACCCTGGGCATTGAATTGGTCTTTCAGTGCGTTCACGAGGGGCAATAGCGTGACCACAGCCTCGTAGAGCCCTGGTGAGTGCTCCTGCCCGTTATCCACCAGTTTCGCCATGGCCCACAGCAGGTTGGCGATATGCTGATGAATAAACTGGTCTTTCTGTGCGTTCACTTGGGGCAACAGCACGGCCACGGCCTCGTTAAGACCTGGTGTCCGCTCCAGCCCTTTGTCCAC
>NZ_JBLYNV010000110.1:0-8024 GCF_049310165.1 Endozoicomonas sp. ALE010
GGCCAGCTACCGAAAGCCGCCGTGGCACTGGGTGCCCTGTCCAGCCTGAGCGCTGCGGCTGCTGCATCCTCATCCGGCAGTAAAACAGAAGTGCCGATTATTGATGTGCCGAATGCCACAACCCTGGGCAAGATTGGTGATCCGAAATACCCAAACTACCTACTGAATGGTACTTACCGGCAGACTGCGGATATTAATGTTACCCGCTCGTTCCGCTCAATCGGCAATAAAGCCGATGCATTTACCGGTAAGTACGATGGTCAGGATTATACCATTCGTGGTCTTCGCCAATGTCTGATGGAAAATCTGGAGGGTAAAGTTCTTAAGCTGCGCTTTATAAATCCAGATGTACAGACAAGAGGTAGAACAGCTTCGATCGGGGTAGCCGCTTGTAAAATGTCAGGCACCAAAGCCGTAATCAGGGATATTTACGTTGAAGGTTCTGTCCTTGATACCGAGGGTAAAAAGGCAAGCGCGGGTATTGCCGTGGGCGAAGTTAAGGGAGGAACTGTTAGAAATACGACCGCAGTAAACTGCAACGTGACAACTTCCGGTTCATCTGCGTATGCCGGTATTGGCGCGGGATATGTGCATAATGGTGGAAAGGTTTATGACACGAATGCAAAAAACTGCAAGGTGAATACTACCTCCAGTGATGCCGGTATCGGGGTGGGGCGTGTTAATAATGGCAGCGTTTTCGACACCAAAGCAACGAACTGCAAGGTGGAAACGTCCGGAGGTAATGCCGGTATCGGGGCGGGGCGCGTTGATGAGGGCAGGGTTCGCCTCACCATAGCAAAGGGCTGCAATGTGACAAACTCCGGTTCTTTCGGAAATGCCGGTATCGGGGTTGGGCGTGTTTATAAGGGCAAGGTTTTAGAGACCAAAGCAACGAACTGCAAGGTGGAAACGTCCGGAGGTAATGCCGGTATCGGGGCGGGGCGTGTTGATGATAGGAAAGGAGTCGATAAGACCGAAGCAGTCAACTGCAATGTGAAAAACTACGGTTCTTTCGGTAATGCCGGTATCGGGGTGGGGTCTGGTAAAGCTTCCGACACCAAAGCAATGAACTGCAGGATAGAAACCTTCGGTAATGGGAGTAATGCCGGTATCGGGGCGGGACAAGATGAAGCTACCAATACTCTGGCAATAAAATGCGAGGTGGAAAACTACGGTTCCAAGGGGAATATCGGCATTGGGGTGGGTAAAGGATACGCTACCGACACCACAGCAATGAACTGTGATGTGAAAAACTTCGGTCGCAGCGGTAAAATAACCGGTGATACAACAGCCGGTATTGGGGCGGGAAAAGGGGCTGCTGACAACACCATAGCGATCAATTGCACAGTGAAAGCCTCCGGTGATTCCGCTTATAGCGGTATCGGGGCAGGGAGTTCCGTTCCTTATAAAACCCATAAAACCGTTGATAACACCAAGTCATTCAACAACACGGTTAAATCCAGTGGTCTTGCCGGTTTCGGGGTCGGAAATGGCAATGTTGACAACACTATGGCGGTAAAGAGCACCGTCGAAGGTGATCAGAGCAGTATACGTCATAAAATCGGAGCAGGAGTTCAACACACTTTCTGTAATGTCAGATTTAACGGCATAGAGCAAGAGAACAATTCCAAGAGTTTAAGGGATTGCGATAGGTTGCTGGGTCATTTCTGTGAAGATATTGACCCCCACCTGTTCCCCCGCCTGGTGAAGTCGAATTGCCAGCCCACGCACTGTTATTCTTCGGCATTATCAAGTGACACTGTCTCCGGTTCCTTTGATGATTGTCCTCCTGAACCGACAACCATCCCAACCAAAACTTCTACAAACACTCCAACTTCCCGCCCAACGTCACCAACAGTAGTATCGACCACGCCAGCACCGGTGGAGACGGCATCGAACAACACCATTGTAGTAACGACCACGCCAGCACCGGTGCCGACGACATCGAACACCACCATGAGCATCCCAGGGGCCACCATGACACTGCCCACCAGTGCGGCACCGCTGGCGACTACCCTGAGTACCGGTACAATAGCCGGTATTGCCCTGGGGGCTGCCGCGTCTTTTGTGTTGGCAGGTGTGGTGGGGGGGTACATCTATCGTCATTGTTGTCGCAGATCATCCCCCGACGCTGCCGGTGGCTGGCAGGAGCTGGTAGCAGTCAATAAAGCGGGTCAGGCACAGGAGGTGGTTGATCAACCGATGATGTTACTTGAGGAACCTGGGGATAAGGGGGGACACCAGCATGAACACATATATGAAGAGATTGACATTTACAATCCCCGCAGAATGAGAACCGCCAGAGCGCCTGATTATTAATGCAGCCAGAATTATATCGAAACACTTTAGCAAGGCAGTCGGCGACTGACTCATTACGCAGTTCGGGACCTGATCCCCCCGGCTTTTTCCTGTTTTATAAAATTCTTGTACATTACCCGTTGCGGATAATTCAAACGGTTCTTTTTGATGCCTCAGCCTTGTCTATCCTTGCCTCATTATTTTGTGAGGTAATAACTTTGATATCCCAACCTGCCGTTCAGTCCACAGCCACACCCATGGCTTCTGGCTCCGTACCCGATCAGCCAACGGAAAGTGACGGGCTATTTGCCGGGTTCTTAACGGTCGCCCCTTGGCGCGTTCCGATCCTGTTTTTGCGGTCGCTTCATCCCGGTTATATTCCTCCCGGGACGCAGCCGTCGGCACAACCGGATGAAGGTCCTGCCTTCACTTTTGGCAGCCCCGATGGGCAGGACAGTAGCTTTTTCCAGGGTGTTGAGCTGGCGGCCCGGCTGGTGTCGCCTTATACCGTGCTGCCAGCGGAGATCCGCACGATGCTGGAGGGCATTGTCACCTTTTCCGCAGCCACTCGTTTCAGGGATCTTTTGGGCGCTTTTGGGGCGACTGAAGGTTCTCCTCCAACGGAAAGTCGGGCAGATATTTCGGAGGACGGCTCCCCAACAAACGACAAAGGCAGGAAAAAAAAGAAACCGCAGCAAACACGACAACGAACCAGCCCACCAGCCACCAACTCCATCGGCACTGGCCAGCTACCAAAAACAGCCGTGGCACTGGGTGCCCTGTCCAGCCTGAGCGCTGCAGCGGCTGCATCCTCATCCGGCAGTAAAACAGAAGGGCCGATTATTAATGTGACGGATGCCACAATCCTGGGCAAGATTGGCCGTGATCCGGACTATCCACTGAATGGCACTTACCGGCAGACTGCAAATATTAATGGTGGCCGCTTGTCCCGCTCCATTGGCAATAAAACCCATGCATTTACCGGTAAGTACGATGGTCAGGGTAATACCATTCATGGTCTTCGCCGCTGTCTGGTGAAAAATCTGAGGGGTGAAGTTGATGACCTGCGCTTTACAAAAGCAGATATAAAGACAACACGTGAGAAAGCTTCAACCGGGGTAGCCGCTTGTAAAATGTCAGGCGGTGCCGTGGTCAGCAATATTCACGTTGAAAGTGCTTCCCTTAATACCAGGGGTAATTATGCAAGCGCAGGTATTGCCGTGGGCGAAGTTAATCAAGGAACTGTTAGAAACACGACCGCAGTAAACTGCAATGTGCAAACTTCCGGCCCAGATGCGAATGCCGGTATTGGCGCGGGATATGTGACTCATGGAACGGTTAGCGGCACGACTGCAGAAAAATGCGAGGTGATAACCTCCAATAATGCCGGTATCGGGGCGGGCCGTGTTGATGAAGGAAGCGTTGCCGACACCAGTGCAACGGGCTGCACGGTGAAAACGTCCGGAGGCAATGCCGGTATCGGAGCGGGGCGTGAGATTTCGTCAAGCGTCGCCAGGTCCAGGGCATTCAACTGCAAGGTGGAAAGCGCCGGTTCTTTTGGTAATGCCGGTGTCGGGGTGGGGAGTGGTACCGCTGTCGACACCACGGCAATGAACTGCAATGTGAAAAGCTCCGGTTCTTACGTTAGTGCCGGTATCGGGGTGGGGAATGGGGGCGCTACCGACACCACGGCAATGAATTGCACGGTAACAGCCAATGGTGAGGGGAGTAATGCCGGTATCGGGTCGGGGGATGGAGGTACTGCTGATAACACCATAGCAAAGGACTGCACGGTAGAAACCTACGGTATTGAGGGTAATGCCGGCATCGGGGTGGGGGGCGGCATCGCTGCCGACACTACAGCAATGAACTGCACGGTAAAAACCTACGGTAATTCGAGTAATATCGGCATCGGGGTGGGTAAGGGGGCTGCAGCCGACACTCTGGCAATTGGCTGCACGGTGGAAAACCACGGTTCTGATGGTGGTAGTGCCGGTATCGGAGTGGGTATGGGGGCTGCTGTCAACACCACAGCGATAAACTGCACAGTGGAAACCTCCGGTGTTTCCAGTTTTGCCGGTATCGGGGCGGGGGTCTTTACTCCTCCTCGTGGAACCGGTGGAACCTATAGAGCTGTTGCTAACACAATGTCATTCAACAGCACGGTTAAAAACTCCGGTGCTTCTGGCTATGCCGGTATCGGTTCTGCGTTTATTGGCAATGTTGTCAACACCAAGGCGGTAAAAAGCACTGTCGAAAGTAGTCAGACCAGTTTTCCGAATAATATCGGGGGAGGGCGTAACCCCACTTACTGTGATGTCCGCGTTAACGATAAACTGCAACGAGACACCATCGGGGATTGCAGTTACTTGCTGGATAATTTCTGTGAAGCTGTTGACCCTCCCCTGGTGAAGCCGAATTGCCGGCCCAGTGACTGCTATTTTGAGGCATTAACAGGTGACAGTCTCGCCGGGTTAGAGTTATGTCCTGTTGCTCCGGAAGCCATCCCAACCACTGGCAGCCAAGTCACCGCATCTGCACAAACCTCAACACCAGAAGCAATGACAGCTTCTACGCACACCCTGACTTCCAGCTCCACGCCGCCAACAGTCACCCATCAGATGATTGAAGTCACCGACGTTGAGACCCTGGGTAAAATCGGCATCGACCCCAACTATCCAATAAACGGCAACTATATCCAAACCAAAGATATTGATGCCAGAAACCTGAGCCGACCCATCAGCCGCTTTACTGGCCAGTACAATGGCCAGAACTATACCACTACGATTGCCAACCTGGGTTGCTGCCTGGTGGATACCGTTGAGGGTGGCGGGACCATTGGTAACCTGCACTTTACTGGTGCCAATATCGTCAGCGCCAGTCGGCCAGCGGGCGTGGTGGCTTGTGGAGTGAGCGGCAACGGCACCATTCGTGACATTTTTGTGGAAAACAGCCAGGTCATAACCACCGGCAATGATGCCGATGCAGGTATCGGGGCGGGAGTCCTGTCGGGGGAGGCGGTAGTGGACATCTTGGCGAAAAACAGCACGGTGGTCACCCACGGTGAGGGGGCCGACGCCGGTATTGGTAGTGGCAGTATTGGCAATGATGCTGTGATTTCCCATGTCGAAGCCTTGAGATGCCGAGTGAAAACCGTCGGTAATAATGCCAATGCCGCCATCGGCGCAGGTTATGTGAACGGCACCGTGGCCAGCACTTCAGCATTCGGGAGCGAGGTAACCACCTCCGGTAAGGGGAGCCATGCCGCCATCGGCGGTGGCAAGGTAGATAACGGTGGCACTGTCACCAACACAACTGCATTTGTCAATGGTGTGAAGACCACCGGTGACCAGGCCAATGCCGGTGTCGGGGCCGGGGCCATGGGCCGTGGCACAGTGGTAGCCAATACCCTGGGGCAGGGCTGTGAGGTATCCACCTCGGGTGATGGTGCCAACGCGGGCATCGGAGCCGGGAGGATGGGCTGCAGTGCCATGCTGAAGAATACCTCAGCAGAACGCTTTTCGTCGGTGACCACCTCCGGCGCTGAGGCCAATGCCGGTATCGGGGCCGGGTTGATGGATCCCGGGGCAAGGATGGCGAGTACCCGGTCTGTCGAAAGCAGGGTGGAGACCACCGGTGACCAGGCCAATGCCGGTATCGGGGCCGGGTTCATGGATTCCGGGGCAGGGATTGCTGGCACACGGTCTGTCAGAAGTAGGGTGAAGACCACCGGTGACCGGGCCAATGCCGGTATCGGGGCCGGGGCCATGGGCAATGGCACAGGGATAGCCAATACCTTGGCGAAAAACTCTAAGGTATCCACCTCGGGTGATGGTGCCAATGCCGGTATCGGAGCTGGAAGGATGGGCCGCAGTGCCAGGATGGAAAATACCTCAGCACAATGCTTTTCGTCGGTGACCACCTCCGGCGCTGAGGCCAATGCAGGTATCGGGGCCGGGTTGATGGATCCCCGGGCAAGGATCGTTGGCACCCGGTCTCACAACAGTGAGGTGGAAACCTCGGGAGTCCGTGCCCATGCCGGTATCGGTGCCGGTATGATCAGGGACAATGCCAGCGTTACCGATACCCGGGCGGTGAACCCCAGGGCAACTGCCTCCGGTAATAATGCCTCGGCGAATATTGACGCAGGCCGGATTGAGCCAGGGGGCGTGGTTACCAATACGACGGAGGTGTACACAGGCTGGCCCGGGGTGCTGGCATGCGAACCGGTCATACCAGCGACGGCATCGAGCACCGCCATGAGCTTTCCGGGGGCCACCATGACACTGCCCACCAGTACGGCACCGCTCGCAACTACCCTGAGTAACGGCGCAATAGCCGGTATTACCCTGGGGGCTGCTGTGTCCTTAGTGTTGGCAGGTGTTGTGGGGGGGTACATCTATCGTCATTGTTGCCGCAGGCCGTCTCCCGTCGATGCCGGTGACCCGCAGGAGTTGGTAGCAGTCAACAAAGCGGGTCAGGCACAGGAGGCGGTTGATCAACCGATGATGTTACTTGAGGAACCCGGGGATAGGGGGGGGCACCAGCATGAACACATATATGAAGAGATTGACATTTACAATCCCCGCAGAATGAGAACCGCAGTAGCGCCTGATTATTAATGCAGTCAGAATTATATCGAAAAACTTTAGGTAACCATTCGCTAAATCCATTATTCAAGCATCAATAGCCCTGTTCAGCTATCCTTGATAGATGCTTGAAATCACTACGCCTGAATGCACTTCAGAACAATCCTGTACTCCTTTCAGCCTTGTTCAAGTCACTTTGTTCTGGCCTTCTGCTGGGCTCATGTCAGGCGAGACTTTATTGATGCCAGTCGTGGTGACCCGGATTTAGAAAAATGGAGCATTGCCTGGGTAGATAGAATTGCTCGTTTATATTATTTAAACGAGCAACGACTTCTTGTTCGGGAAGACCCAAAGCAGTGGCCGACCCGCCAGTTGAGACTGGAAAAACATGCTGAACACATAGCCTCTCAGCGAGATAAAGAACTGGGATGAAAGTCGTCTCAAAGAATTGCGAATCCATGACCCACCTGGCTGAAAAAAGTTCATCCAGGTCCGTAGCTATTATAAGGCAGGTATTCCTTACCAGTCTGGTAAGCTGGTTTGCAGGGTTCACTGAATAGTTACCGGGAACTTTTTACTGATTGACTTATCTGACTATTTTAATCGTTAAAATGAGTTAACCATAAAAAGGCCATTTTCATGAATCAAGCAGCATTTTCAAATATTGAGCTTCGTAGTTTCGTAAAGGCTCCACAAAGCGATGCCGAATCGGGTGTGAGGCAGGATAATCGAAGAAGTTGTGGGACCAGGGCGTTTAAATGGATTGTCCGTCACCCTTTTCTGGCAACTGCTGGAGCCATTGGGTTGGTTGGCGCTGCGTCTGGTGGCATTTATGGCTTAACCCTTTTAGGTGCAGCAGCTCCTGTTGCAACGGCGTTATCGGGCAGAAATGTAACTCTCTCAGGTACAGCAGCTTCTGATGTAACGGTGTTGACTCGTCGAAATGTAACCACCGATACCAGGACCACCGCAGCAACCACCACCAAAGCGCCGACCACCGAGGCAATGACCACCGGAGCAACGACCACCGAAGCGCCGACCACCGAGGCAATGACCTCCGTTTGCGGCGACATTGAGCAAAAGGTCTGCTTCAATTATTGCGGATTTATGTACCAGATATTTGACCAGCCGAAGGTG